>CAZLHZ010000017.1:0-13830 GCA_964559285.1 uncultured Actinomycetes bacterium
AGTAGGTCCGGACATCGGCGAAGATCTGGGCGGTGTGGGTGAGGAGGTTGCCGAAGAGCATGCCGACACCGTTGAGGGCGTCATTTTCCGTGGCCAACAGATAAGGGGCGCGGCGGCCGTTCCAGTCAAAGGAGCTGTTAAGAATCGCCTCCATGTAGTCACCATTGGGGAAGTGGTCCGTCCACTGGCGTTGGCCCTGAAACCCGGCGGCGATGGCGTGGTGGCCAAGCGCCTCCTCGCCGAACCCGGCCTTGGCGAGGGCGGGGTTGCCGACCATCAGATCCCGAGCGATCAAGGCCATCTCGACCGACTTCTCCCACTCCTTCTCCAGTTGGGCTCGCGGGCGTTTCGTCTTGGCCGAGTTCCAGTCCTTGCCTTCCCGGCAGTTCTTTTTTGTCCAGGCAAGGGCCTTGTTCTTCTCGGCCGCGTCGAAGATGCCGCGTTCCATCCGGCGGACGAACTCGGTCATGTCCACGCTCTCCACCCGCATGCCGAGGTAGGCTTCAAAAAAGTCCGGATCCACGATGGAGCCCGCGATCCCCATGGAAGTTCCGCCCATGGCGAGGTAGGCATGCCCGCGCATGGTGGCGACGGCCAGACCGGCCCGGGCGAAGCGCAAAAGCTTTTCCGAGACGTCGGCGGGAATTTTTAGGTCGCCGGCCTCCTGGACGTCCCGGCCGTAGATCCCGAAAGCCGGCAGACCCTTTTGGGCGTGGGCAGCGAGGACGGCGGCAAGGTAGACGGCTCCGGGGCGCTCCGTCCCATTGAAGCCCCAAACCGCCTTGGGCCGAAGGGGGTCCATATCCATGGTCTCAGAGCCGTAGCACCAGCAGGGGGTGACGGTGAGGGTCAGACCGACATTCTTCTGGGAGAAAAGGGCATCGGTGGCGGCGGCTTCACTGGCCCCGCCGATGCAACGTTCCGGCAGGACACATTCGACCCTGGAGCCGTCCCGGTGGCGAAGGGAGGAGGAGAGGAGCTTGGCGGCGGTCTGGGCAAGGGCGAGGGTCTGGCCTTCCAGCGATTCCCGGACCCCGCCCCGGCGGCCGTCGATGACCGGCCGGATTCCGATGGTGGTTTTATGATTGGAACCGATCATTTGAATATCGTAAATTTACCGACGTGCTTCACCAGCCTCTTTTTCGGACCCCGGACGGGCGGAACCACGCCGCCGTCTTCCTGCTGATCAGCTCCCTCTTTTTCCTGTGGGCGCTGTGCAACGGGATGATCGACGTGATGGACAAGCATTTCCAAGACTACCTGGGCCTAACCAAAAAGCAGTCCGCCTGGGTCCAGTTTGCCCATTACCTCGGATACTTCCTGATGGCCCTGCCGGCGGGGTGGCTGGCGCGGAAGTTGGGGTACAAGGGCGGAATCGTTCTTGGTTTGCTGGGAGTGGCCGTCGGATGCCTTTGGTTCATTCCCGCCACCCAGATTTCCACCTTCTGGGCTTTTTTGCTGGGGATTTGCGTGATTTCCATGGGGCTGACCTTTCTCGAAACCGTGGCAAATCCCTACACCACGGTGCTGGGAGATCCCAAATACTCCGCGGTGCGGATCAACATCGCCCAAAGCTTCAATGGGGTGGGCTGGATCCTGGGACCGATCATCGGCGGAATGTTCTTTTATTCCGAGCAGGGGGCGGAGACGGCCCATCAGCAGCTCTGGATCCCCTACGCCGGCATTGCCGCAGGGGTTCTGCTTCTGGCCTGTGTCTTCCTTTTCACCCGTCTCCCGGAAATCCGTCCGCCGGATGAATATCATCTGACCGATGCCACGGCAGGGGTGTCCAAATCCATCTGGGCCCACCCCCACTTCGTCTTTGCGGTGGTGGCCCAATTTTTCTATGTGGCCGCCCAAGCCGGCATCTTCGCGTTCTTTATCAACTATGTGGTGGCGGAAATTCCGCCGGTGGGAGAAGCGTGGAAGAACAGTTTCTGGCTGGGGGGCACCGCCGGGGTGAGTGAGCGGGGAGGGGACTGGTACGTAAGCGAGCAGGGCGCCACCAAGTTGCTGGCCTACTTCGGCTTCACCCTGTTCCTGCTGGGCCGGGCGACGGGGTCATGGATTCTTACGAGGGTTCCGGCCCACCGAATGATCGGGATCTATGCCTTGGGCAATGTGCTGATGATGGCGGGGATCGTGACCAAGCTTGGCTGGCTCTCCCTGGGAGCGCTGTTCCTAAGCTTCTTTTTCATGTCGGTCATGTTTCCCACGATTTTTGCCTTGGGGATCCATGGGCTGGGGGAAAAGAGCAAGATCGCCAGCTCGTACATCGTCATGGCCATTCTTGGCGGGGCCCTGGTGCCCAAGCTGATGGGCTGGGTGGGGGATGTGCGGGACATGTCGACCGCCTTTTTTGTGCCGATGGCCTGCTTTGCAGTGGTGGCAGCGTACGGGTTCGCCTGGCCGAGGTTTAGTGGAAGTCGGGGTCTATTAGCGTAAGATTTATAAAACGAACCTTTGGATGGTCAGGCCTACGCGGAATTGAGTTATCGTCTGAGTCCTAAACTAAGGAATAGGCGGCAGTTAAAATCCGTACACTGCTTTCAGGCGAATGAAGCGTCGGCTGGACGAATCCACTGAGATCCGGTCCCTGACGGTTACCTGCTCTCTCGTTGCGTCTAAGGGAGTGACGGATGTTTCCAAAGTGTGGGCAGGTCCTGAGTACCAAGTCACCAGATCACTGGAGACTTCCACAGCCAAGTCGAAATCAAATCGATTCTTCAAGCGTGGATAGGTGATGCTTAAAAAGCCGGCTGAATCCAAAACCACCGGGTAAGGGTTAGAGGTGCCAGTAATGGAAATCATGGGATCCACCCCGGAGGCGTAGGAAAGGAAGTTTGCGTAGCCGTCGCTATTTATATCAGCCGCAGGGCCGCCTACCTGAGGATCGGCAATTTGTTGGGCCGTGAGCCAGTGGTTCTGAAACGCCGGCCAACTTGAGGTGCCCGCAGGCAAAGAGATGAGGACGACGTTCTGAAAAGTAGCGGTGTTCAGGGTGTCATTCTTGTGGGATGTGACCGCGAGGCCAACCTGAACCGCAGCATTCATCGGGAAGGTGACGGTATGTAGATCTGTCCACGTTGCCCCATCCTCCGACTGCCATCCAATGAAGGTGTTGCCGCTGCGCAAGATGCGCAGCCACCGGGGCGCGTTGCTCAAGCTAAGTTGGTGGTCGGAGGTGTCGCCGCCACCGGAAATTCGCCACTGCATTCGAGTCCCTCCACTCTCAGGAGTGACCAGGAGAGAGACGTTCTTGGAGTCTGCGGCATTGGATTCACGGATCATCAATCCAGCCTTGGCCCAGTAGTCTGTGTTGGACATGCCCGTGAGGCGGGCAGTGATGGCGAAATCGCCGCTCAGGCCCTGGGAGACGAAATGGCATCCATCCGCCGTTCCCCAGATGTCCGAACCAGACCCTTGCAAGGTGAAGGTGGCGCCAAGAAAAGCGGTGTTACCGGCAAGCCCCACATTCCCGATGTCTTGTTGATTCCACCCGGCGGGAACTCCAGAGAACACAAATCCAACTTCGGCGGAGGGCTGGCTCACATACGTACCCGCATGGGAAATCACACGATAGGTGTTGGTGGCTCCGTTTACGGGGGAGGGGTCAATGAAAGAAGTGCCGGCAATATCGGTGGCAATAGTTTGGAACGAACCGCCTGAAGACGTGCGGCGTTCCACGGAATAATGGGTCGCTCCAAGCATCGCTCTCCAGCTGATGGTGCCATCATTCAGGATGACGCCCAAGGGGACGGCGGGAGCGCCTTGGGTAGCCGAAAGAGTGGTCACCCTAAAATATTCCCAGCCGGCGAGGATACTTTTGCTGCAAAGAACTGGGTCATTGGCGTTTTGGGTCAGGAAAAGGGAATTGGGGCCTTGTATGGCGACCGATCGGTTGAGGCGATTGAGGGCAAACTGCTCGTTACTTCCCAGCGTGGTGGCATCGGCATAGAGCTTGTTGTCGGAGGCGGAGTAGCGGACGTACTTGCCGTTGCTGGCCCGAAGAGCCGTGCGCCCTGCGCCTGCATCGACCAAGGTAAATTGTGCATTGGCAGTCTCCGAGGTCGCCTCACAAGTCAAGGTGTATGGACTGGCGCTTTGCCATGAGAGATATCCCCCGTTGTTCGCCTTGAGGGAGACAGTCGCCATGGAGACCGGAACCGAAGCCGTGCCTGGAATGGTGTTGCTGGTCTTGGTGAAACGAATCGAGTTGATGTTGCACTCACTCGAACCAGTATTTGCGATTCGGACCGACTGAACCCCGGTGGTGGAAAACCCCCCACTCACGGTGATGGTAGCCCAATTTTCCCAGCCACCATTCGGCACCGAGGCGGTGGCCAACGTTTGGGTGCCATCGCCACTTTGAATCTGAAGGGTGGAGGTTTGTCCGGAGCCATTGGCGACGCGCAGGGCGATGTCATAAGTGCCGGTGGCAGTCACATTGATGGTGTATTTCATCCACTCGGTCGGCTTGAAAAAACCAACATTATAGCCGTTGGATTGAGAATCGGAGCAGGTTTCGATGTCCACGCCGCCGTTTCGATAGGTCCAACGCTCATTCCACGCCGTGTATTCGCCAGTGGTAAAATTCACATTTTCCCACCCGGTATCCGAGTAAGCGTGACCATTCATACCCTGGTCGTAGTTGGCAGCGTAGACCACCGTGCCGGGGATTGTCGGAATGGTGCCATAAGGTGCGGTGTTGCGATTGCCGGGTTGAGTAAAAATTGCACGAAGAACCTCGGTCTGGGTTTGGGTATTGGCCAAGCGAACACTCTCAGCCAACTGAGTCAGCGTGGTACGGGCGGTGTTTGCGCTCAAATTTGGATTGGTACCGCCTAAGTAGTTGAGGAGGTCTTGATAGCCAGATGGGAAGGTGGCTTTGGACAGACAGTTGATGCTTCTGAACTTTTTCATCGGCCACCAAGACATGCCGATGCCTTGGCCGTGCAGCAGTTCAACCATTTTGGTAAAGTTGTCATTGCTGTTTTCCCCATGCTCCCCGCACCAAATCGGCCGGTTTTGCGAGGTCCGCATATCGAGGGCAAACTGAATGTCAGAGGCAAAATCCGCAGAGGATTGGTATTTGTGAAATACATAAACCATCTGCGGGTCCCATGCGGGAGTGAGGCCAGTGTAGTCGTTGCTGTAAACATTTCCTTCGATGAACAGGATATGATTGTCCCCATTTTCCCGAATCGTCTGGGTCAAATTGACGTAGAGCTCACGCAGGAGGGTTCCCCCTGGGAGATTCCAGTTGGGTTCGTTGATCAGGTCGTATCCCGCGATCCAAGCCTCATGCTTATAGCGCTCGGAAATCCGATCCCAGAGGCGGACGGTCTTGCTGCGATTGGCTGCACTCTCCCAGAGCGATGGTTGGGTTGGGTCGTAGTCGCTGATTCCACTGTTGCTGCTTTGTCCTCCGGGGGCTGCGTGGAGGTCGAGGATGACGTAGACCCCGGCTGCTGTGCACCATGAGATGATGTTGTCCAACAGGGTGAAACCTTGACTGTTCCAGACATCAGGGATCTCAAGATTGACGAAGTATTCGTAGTGCAAGGGGAGCCGCACCGCATTGAAGCCCCATGCCTTGATCTGGTTGATATCGTCTTGGGTGACGTGGTTGGTCAGCCACGCATCGTAGAACGTCTTCACGCTGTTGGAACCCACCAGAGCCGTGAGCTTTTGTTTCCATGTGCGCTGATCCGGGGCCTGACTTTCCGATTCCATGAGATAGCCCTCCATCACCATCCAGTTCCCCATATTGACGGCATTTAAAATCACCTCCTCTCCATTTGTGCTATTGATAATTTTTGTTCCGCTGACTTGGAGAAGCTGAGCGGAGGCGTCGGAGCGTAACAAAAAAGTCAGAAAGAGGCCCGCGATCAGAAGGGTGGCAAAGCTGATTTCGGGTGGGCCGTGCTTGGAATAACAGACCGTATCCATACTGAATTTTAGATGTGTCTGGTCAAAGGGCTAGTAGCCCTTTCGAGGGGGGGGATCGACAGGGGGGCGGGAGCCCGGTCCGGAGAATTCAGAAAATAAAGGTCGAAATGGATCGGGGCAGGGCCTTGATATCGGCCGCCTTGCCTTTCATCCAGAAGGTATAATCGAAAGGCTTGTCGGATGTGTTCATGACCACCGCCACGAGGGATCCGTCCGGATTGAGAAAGGCACTGGCCAGCAGGTCCTGGCGATTGACCGAGGTAATGATTCGTTTGGCGCCCGGCAGAACGAACTTCGAAAAGTGGCCCAAATAGTAGTAGGAGTTGGTGTATTGGATTTCCCCGGTTTTGGTGTTGGCGTGGATCGGGGCAAAGCAGAAGTTCCCCACATGATTCGGACCGCCCGTTTCATCGAGTAAAATGTTCCAATCGGTCCACCCGACTGCACCGGCGTTGAGGTCTCCCATGAGCGCGCGTCCATAGCGTTCCCCCAGGGACCAGTCGGAAATGCGTTTCGGGTCAAATCCCTCCACGCAACCCTCGGTAAACAGAAGGTTGATGGTGGGAAAAGCTTCCTTCACGCGGCTGAGGTTCTCAAACATCATCGGGCTCCCCGTCCATGTTTCGTACCAGTGAAAGCCCAGACCCCAGACGTAGGCGGCGGCTTCCGGATCGCTGAGCAGAACCGTGGCTCGCTGATAGATCAGATCGCGGTTGTGATCCCAGGCGATGATTTTTTTATCGCCCAACCCACTCTTCTTGAGCGTGGGGCCAAGATGATTCTTGATGAAATCCCTTTCTTCCTCGGCGGTGTAGAGGCAGGACTCCCATCGCTGCACGGCCATGGGCTCATTTTGGACTGAGAGGCCCCAAATCGGGATCCCCGCTTTTTCATACTCTTCGATCGTCCGAACAAAGTAGCGGCTCCAGGCCTCATAAAACTCTGGCAAGAGCTTGCCTCCTTGGAGCATCTTTTGGGTGTCTTTCATCCAGGCGGGGGGACTCCAAGGGCTGAGATAGACGGGCAGGGGTCTGCCGGCGGTTTCGAGCGCAAGGCGGATCAGGGGAATCCGGAACTTGAGATCCGGGGCGATGGTAAAGCTGGCGAGAGCGGTATCCCCGTCCTGGACGTAGGTGTAGCTTCCCGAGGAAAAGTCGCAGCTATGGATCGTGGTTCGGATCAGGGAGTAGGCGATTCCGTCTTTCGGGGAGAAATAAGCCCGCAGAATCTCCTTCTGTTTTTCCGGTGGGAGTTTGGCAAAAGTTTCCGCAGTTGCATCGGTGATCGCTCCTCCGAAGCCGAGAATGGTTTGGAAGGTCCTGTCGGGATCCAGGAAAACACATGCCTGGTTTTCCCGCGGTTGGGCATAGGTGACCCAAGTAGGGGAGTTGGTCTCCTGAATACGCAGGTCGGTATTCGCGGCGGTGACATAGGTTTTGGGCTGGGAAGAGGCGGCCCCAGCCAAGAGCGGAGCCATCCCGCAAGCCCAACCGATAGCAAGCAACTTGAAAGAAAATAAAAATAACTGCATCAAACTGTTTTATGCAACCAACCAGGTAAGTCTACCTCGCGAAGCCGAGCTACCCGAAAGAGGTAGAAACCAAAAAACGAATCTCGGCAGCGGGAGGCATTCCCCTTTTTTGAAAAAGCATTCTTGTCCTTCCGGAAGGTGTGATCCATGAAAAGAGGATGAATCGAAGGCGGATGCTGCAATCTTTATTGGGTTCTTCGATGCTTTCTTCCCTGGGCTGGGGAGAGCTGCACGCCAGGGAGGGTGGCGCGGACCACCGGGCGGGCGTGGCTCAAAAAAAGAAAAAAGGGTTTCCCGCGGACTTTCTTTGGGGAGCCGCGACCTCCGCGTACCAGGTGGAGGGGGCCTACCGGGAGGGGGGACGAGGAGCTTCCGTCTGGGATCGTTTTTGTGAGGTCCCCGGGCGGATTCAGGAGGGGCACACGGGAAAAGTGGCGTGCGATCACTATCACCGTTTTGCGGAAGACATTCAGCTGATGAAAAAGTTGGGCCTGAAATCGTACCGCTTTTCCATCTCCTGGACCCGCATTCTCCCCTCGGGGACGGGAATGGTGGAGCCGAGGGGGCTGGATTTTTATTCACGGCTGGTGGATGCCCTTCTGGCGGCAGGCATCCGGCCCTTCTGCACCTTGTTTCATTGGGATTATCCTGCGGTGCTTTTTGGAAAAGACGGTTGGAGGAATCCGGAAAGCCCGCGCTGGTTTGCGGATTACTGCGCGGTGGTGGGGAAGGCTTTGGGGGATCGAATCGAAGATTGGTTGACGCTGAACGAGCCGCAGGTGTTCGTGGCGTTGGGGCACGGGGCGGGGTTTCATGCGCCGGGCGAGAAGTACTCGATGGCGGATCAGTTGAAAATTGTCCGGCATGTCCAGCTAGCCCATGGGTTGGGGGTGCAAGCCCTCCGCGCGATCGGAGGAAAACGATTTCGGATCGGATGGGCCCCCGTGGGCACCGTGCAATATCCCGCGACCTCGAATCCGGCGGATCTTGAGATAGCCCAGAAATCCACCTATGGGTGCGGGGCCGGAAATCTGTTTAACAACACCCTTTGGAATGACCCGGTGATTTTCGGGGAAGTTCCCGCGGCTGCCCGGGAGGCCTTTGGAAAGGATTTGCCTGCCTACTCCGAAGCCGATTTGAAGACCATGTGCCAGCCCTTGGATTACTTCGGACTGAATCTCTATCAGGGCACGCCCGTGGTCCGTGGGCCGGGAGGCAAGGAAAAGGCGGTTCCTTTTCCTCCCGGAAGTCCTCGCACCACCTTTCAATGGCCGGTGACCCCCGAAAGCCTCTACTGGGTGGTTCGTTTTCTTTATGAAAGGTATCGCCTGCCCGTGGTCATCACGGAAAACGGCATGAGCATTTCCGACTGGATTGCGGAAGACGGGAAGGTCCATGACCCGCAACGAATCGATTTCCTCAGTCGCTATCTCAAACAGTTGAAGCGGGCCATCCTGGATGGATATCCCGTCCTCGGCTATTATCACTGGACCCTGTTGGATAATTTCGAGTGGGCGGAGGGCTATCGCCAAAGGTTCGGCCTAATTTATGTGGATTTCGAGACACAGGTGCGTACGCCCAAAGACTCGTACTACTGGTATCAAGAGCAGATCCGTACGAACGGCGATCTCTTGTAGCCAGCCCAAAGCTTCTCACGCCGCGAAAGGAAACGCGGGGATTACTCGGGCAAGCGGATCATCCCGCGACGAAGGCCGACGGTGACGGCCTCCGTGCGATCCCGGACCCCCAGCTTCGCCGTAATGCTCTTGAGGTGTGCTTTGACGGTGTGTTCCGTAAGGCCCATTTTATCCGCCAACTCCTTGTTGCTGTCCCCTCCCACCAGGCGTTGCAGAACATCCAATTCGCGCTCGGTCAGCTTGGCCTTAGCGGAGTGGGCTTCCATTTTTTTGGCAATCGCGTTGGGAATCCACCTTTTCCCGCCCGCGACCGCCCGCAGGGCGGCGGCGAGGTCGTCTCCCGGGCTGTTTTTCAGGATGTATCCCATCGCGCCCGCCTCGAGGGCGGCGTGAATCTCCTCGTCCCCCTGGTGCGTGGTTAAAATAATCACCGCGCCCCGGGGATCGATTTGGCGGATGGCACGGGTCGCCTGCACGCCATCCTGGATGGGCATTCGTAAATCCATCAGGACCACGTCCGGGAGAAGTCGGCCATAGGCATCGACGGCTTTCTCGCCGTTCTCCGCTTCCCCCACGACTTTCAACCCCGGGTCGGTGCTGAGGAGAGCCCGAATCCCCGCCCGGACAACGGTGTGGTCATCGGCAATTAGCACCGTAAGGGGGCGTGAGGCTTCGGAGACGGCCGGATGTTTTTTGGTAGGGACAGGGGTCTTCATGAGGAGGGGATGGGAATCGTGACGACGACTCTCGTACCACGAGGGACCACTTTTTCAATCTGCAAAACCCCGCCGATTCGTGTGGCGCGTTCCTGCATGCCGCGGATTCCAAAACCGTGGCCCGGAGGAGTCTCCGTCGCTGCCTTCTCCAGGCCGACCCCGTCATCCGCCACGCTCAGAACAATTTCTTTGTGCGAAAAAAGGATTCGTAATTCCAGTCGGGACGCCGAGGCATGCTTCATGGCGTTGGTGCCGGCTTCCTGGGCAATGCGCAGGAGATTCTGCTGAAGGGAGGTCTCGAGGCGAGGGAGATCCCCCTGCACCTCGGCATGAAAATCCAAGCCGGCGGAATCCGCGGTCTGTTGGAGATTCCGGGTAATCGCCTCGGCCAGATTAAAACTCTGCAGCGCCTCGGGGGTGAGATTCCAGATGGAGCGCCGCAATTCGGCGTGGGTTTGCGTGATGCCCTCCTTGGCGACCTCCAAATGATGCATGGCGCGTTCCACTCCTCGAGGAATCAGGGTTAAAGCGGTTTTTAACTGCAGGGAGAGGGCGACCAGGGACTGCTCCAGGGTGTCATGAAGATCCGCCGCCAAGCGAGACCGCTCAGCCAAAACGGCGTTTCGCTCCCGGATATCGCCTTGCAGGCGCAGATTCTTGGTCAGGAGACGGTGCCCCCACAGGGAGACGCCCAAAAGAATCAGCAGGGCGATCGCTAGGGCCACGGCCAGCCGCAGGGCGGTAAAAGGGCTGGCGGGATGAATCCGGGTGACTTGTTCCAAGGAGGGAACCAACAGAAAAAATCCCTGAAAGGCGCCCTCATAATCCGTCTGGGTGTAGCAGATCCCCTCAACGGCAATTTGACTTCCGATCTCCAATTCTGGCGCGCGGCTCTCTGGGTAGGGCTGCTTGATTTCCGCCGTGACCACACCCTCCGGAGTTTTCACGGCCAGGGTGAAGGTGATGGAGGCAGGATCCAGGGCGCTGGGCTTTTCCAAAAGGTTGACGAGTTGGCCTTCGACTCGCGTCCAGTCCCCGTGGAGGAAGCCATCCCGTAATTGTTGCAGCGATTGAATCCTTTTGGGCTCCACCCGACCTTGGCGGCCTGTTGGAAAAACAATCGCATCCACCAGCACGGGCAGTCCCCGCTGCAGAATCGGAAATCCAACCGCCTCAATCTCGTCCCCCATGTGGGGCGCGGAGACCTCGGCCAGGCGCACTTCAAGGCCGCCGGTCGGGTCACTGACATACAAAGTGTCGTTTGAAACAAGGGTGACCACGCCTTTGACGAAAAAACGTTTCCCCGGAGAGTTGTCGATCGAATACCGGGAAAGGGAAGTGATCGGGGTGGGAGAGCCCGTCCGTGGGTCGGGGGTGGCTGGCTTCAAAAGGCGAAGATCTTCCGGGGAGGAGAGCCAAAGTTGCACGGAAACAAGCCTTCGCAGGTTGTAGTTCAATCGTTTGGGCGTGGGGACACCCGTGGCTGCCATCTTGGCCCCAACCAGTTGCGATAGCTCGGGTTCAAAGTTTCGCGGGAGCATCAAATCGACGCGGCTCGTGCCCTCCACCAGGGAACAGATCCATTGGTTTCCCTCTTTTCTCGCGGTATGCACCCAACCCTCCACACGTACCCGCTGGCCATCCTCGGATCCGGTGATGAGTTGTTCAATCGAAACACTTTTGGCGGGGGGCAAGCGGGAGGATCCCAGGGCCTGCCACCGCGGCTGAGTCACAATGGGAGCAAAGGCGCCCGGCGCGGTGACGCCCGTGATCCTGAGGACATCTCCAGGGAGGGGACTTGGCTGCATCCGGGAGTCCACAAACACTCCTCCGGATGCGTCTTGGACGAAAAACTGTCCGTTCCAAGAAGAGTCAGCGGCCGTGACCACGCCCTGAATTTGCACCGGCTCATGCTGCTGGGCTTGTTCCTCCGTGAGGGAGAGGATTTGCTGTGCCTGGGTGAAGGGCCCGGGCGGAGCGGCTGAAATGACGGACGTAAAAAAAGCGCAGGTCAAAAAGATCAGACGAAAAGAAAAATCTCTCTTTTTAGGGAAAGAAAAAAAACACTCGAAGAATGAATGCGGGAGCAACAACAACCGGGACTATGAGGGGGAAAAAAAGTCAGGCAAGAGCATTGCCGTAGAGGACGGGTTTTGGTGCCGACTTGCGTTGGCAGATCCAGCCCCAGGGAGTGGATTTGGGGATTCCCACGTCCTGCTTTTTTTGCAAAGGTGCGCGCATTCTAGCGGACCTTATCTTGAAAATCTGGATGGGGGTGGCCTTGGCGGCTCCGTGGGGCCTCGCTTCGGGGGCGCCTCTGCCTCCCCTCCGGGTGGCCGGAACCCAGATCGTCAACGAGGACGGGGAGCCGATTCGATTGCGTGGGGTGAACTTCGGCGGCTGGTTGGTGGAGGAGATCTGGATGATTCCGGTGGAGGGAACCCCTCCACCGGACTCCCCGTTGCCCAAGGTGGTTGACCACGCCAGCTTATGGGAGACGATCCGCCAGCGTTTCGGAGAAAAAGGGGTTCTCCAGATCCGGCAGGCGTGGCGAGATCACTGGATTACCCGGGAGGATTTCATCCGCGTGAAGGCACTGGGCCTGAATTGCGTTCGCCTGCCTTTCTTGCACGACTCCTTGGAAGCGCCCGACGGACTTTTCCCGCGCATCGATCAGGCCGTGGCTTGGGCGAGGGAAGCCGGGGTCTATCTGATTCTGGATCTGCATGGGACCCCCGGTCGTCAGAGCGGGCAACACCACACGGGAAAAGCGCAGGAGGATCAGCTTTTCAAAGACCCGGTGAAAGTCAGACAGGCGGAGGATGTCTGGCAAAAAGTCGCCTCGCGTTACCAAGGGACTCCCGAGATTGCGGCTTTTGATCTGATGAACGAGCCCACGGGGGCCCCCAATGATTCGACCTTGTATCTTGTTTATGACCGGCTCCTGCGGGCGGTGAGGGAGGTGGCTCCAGCGAAACCGGTGATGGTTGCGGATGGGTACAAGGGGATTGCAGGGATGCCCTATCCGGAAGTTGTGGGGTGGCAGCAGGTGATCTTTTCCCAACACCACTACAATTTCGGGGCCAAGGAGGTCCGCGATCATTGGAAACCCTTGGAAAATCTGATCACGAAAATCGGCTACGCCCAGGCACGGAGAAAGGTGCCTTTTTTGATCGGTGAAATAAATATCGAACCTCACTCCAGTCCGGAGATGATGACGAGGATTGTCGATGCCCTGGACGAGGCGCGGATCTCGTGGACGGTGTGGTGCTATAAGGTGGCGATGAGGGGCCAAGGAGGCATGTGGGGACTGTATCGGGGAAGGGGAAACCTCCCCGTGGTGGACCCATTCACCGATCCGTTGCCTGAAATCCTGGAAAAGATTCGGAAGTACAAAACAGAAAACTTTGAAGAATCAGCCATGCCGTCTGCCTTGCGACAAACGCGATGGTCTCGGACATCGAGAGAATCCTCCCTTTAGTTGGGCGCATCTTTTGAGGCCCGTTTTCAAAACGTTAAAAACGAAACAAATCGCGGGAAAAGTGAGTAGTAGTATATTCGGAAAACATTGATCATTAGTAATTTAAAAAAATTTCGTTCCGATATTGCTTATTACCCTTTTGAGCAATAGCGAATCGCGTTTGCAGAAAGTAAGCTTTGATTATGAAAATAAATGTAAGCAAATTTAGCAGTCGTTTTGTCGCTGCGTTAGTCGCCTCCCTGGGCATCTCCGTTGCCCAGTCTGCCGATTGGACCGGCACCACCAGCACCGATTGGAACGACGGAGCAAACTGGTCCGGTGGCACCGTCCCGACCGGAGATAACGCTATTGTCAACAATACCTCGGGCAACACCGCCACCATCAACGGAAATCTGTCTGTCACCCCCAATGACATCATCGTACGGAACGGAAGTCGGATTGATCATCTTGCCGGAACTGCTGGCACGGGTGGGGGCAGCTGGATGTGGGTGGAGAACGGAGTTTACAATCTTG
>CAZLHZ010000018.1:0-2090 GCA_964559285.1 uncultured Actinomycetes bacterium
CCCCGCGCGACAGGACATAGGTGCGAAGGGCGCGAGGGTGGTGCTCATCCCAGCGCGAGTAGTCCACGACGAGCCGTCCACCCGCAGGGACGTCTACTGACACGTGGGCATGCAGCATGGCGGTGCTGCCGGAGGCATTGACGAAGGACTGTCGTGCGACCACCTCCACCCGCGCGCGTCTGCCGTCCACCGCCCGGAGGATCACCGCCCGCGCATGCTCATCCATCCGACCGGAGATCCCTGAAGCCGGACCGGACACCTCACGGGACATCACCTGAGTCGACGTCGTTCGTCGCGTATCCACGAAGCGCACGGCCCGCACCTGCGGATCACGGCTGCGATAGACCACGGCACCCTGGCGCGGATCGACACCCACGCGACCGACCGTCCCGGCTGCCACGCGCGCATCAGCCACGCCAATGACGAACTCCGCACTCGTCGCCGTCAGGGTCATCGCCACCGGTGCCTCTCGATGACGTGCATCCACCGACACGAGGAACGCCGCACCCGCCGGGACCTCGAAGGTAGGGAATGCCCAGCGCTCGCCAGGACGCCACGGCTCCATCGGCCGGATCACCCGCACCCCCGGGATGGAATGCCCCTGAAGATCCGTGAGCCGAGTGCGAATCGGCACGTCGCTCACGACAGGCGTCACCTGCACCGTGGTGCGTCGGGCCCCCGCACAGAAGGGACAGGGCTGGCGAGCAGCCACCTCGTCCACCGGGATGAGCGCCATGGACTGCACCCGGGTGATCGGCTGACCAGCAGCGTTGTCCATGAGGTGGTAGCGCGCGGTGCCGCGCACCGTGTCGATCCGCACCGCGCGCGGGAAGCCGGGATAGTTGTTGTCGTAGACCGCGATGTCGTAGCGGCCCCCACCCCGATTGCGCACGGCGTAGGGGGTCACGGCATGTCCACCAGCCGCGAACCACATGGCGAGGATGAGCGGAGTTCGTCCGCGCGAGATGTCACGCAGCAGCTGCGTGAGCGCCTGCCGCGGCCCCATCGTGAACTGGCCGACACCGAGGGTGAACTGGGCCGCCATGTCACGGGCGATCTGTCGCGAGATCGGGTCACGCAACCTCAGGTCATAGGCCGAATCCGCACCCGCTTGGAATCGACTCGCCCGCAGGTCGCCTTCGAAGAGCTGCTGGGCTGTGGCGGCGAGCCCGAAGCAGTGCCCTCCGGACATGACCTCGTTGGCACTGCGCATCCACTGCCGAGCCGCCAGAGTCAGTGTGCACGGACCGGTCGCCTTCATCTCCAGGCACACGCGTGGACCCATCATCGAGCGCAGCGTGTCAGCATCAAGGTTTGCCGGACCGCTCAGGGGCGTGCCGAAGATGTCGTGATTCATCCAGTCTGGTCGACCCGTGTTGAAGAAGCCGAAGCCGTCGGGACTTGATCGGAAGCCGGAGTCGACGAGGAGGCGTCCCTGCGGGGACCAGTCGGGCTGGGCGGCGTACCACTGCACATAGGAGCGCCAGCGATTCGGCCATGCTCCGGGCGGGACCGGTGGCTGCAGGGACACCGTCGTGTCGCCGGATGGCGCCGGGGTCGTCGTCACTGGTGAGGGGTTCGCTGCGTTGGCGCTCAGTGTCGCGATCAGCATCACCGAGGCCAGGGTGACCGTGATCGGTCGCCACCAGGACCGCGCAGTGACACCGTGCTCACTCTTCGGGGTCCGCCGGATCCGCGCCATGCCCATCACTCGTCGAAGCGATGGGCGGTTCACCTACGGCAACTCTGCGTATCTGAAGCCGTTGCGGAACGTGCCGAACCAGCTGTTGATCGTCCGGTCGAACCAGGGCCACATGGTGTTGTCGCCGTTGAAGCCCTCTTTGGCACCAGACTGCGGTTGATAGTGACCGCTCCCGGTCTGCTCCCACGCGGCGAAGATGCGGTCGACATTGGCGTGGTGGAAGAAGACGGGATCATTCGGTGAGGAGTTATAGGCCATCGTGCCCTGGCTCACCTTCGAGCCGACCGCCCAGATGCCACCGGTGTAGATGTGCACGACGTTGTGGAGGTCATGCTCAGAGCCAGGCACCTCCGACTGATCAATCCAGCCCTTGTCGCAGGTGCCGGGT
>CAZLHZ010000018.1:2100-3169 GCA_964559285.1 uncultured Actinomycetes bacterium
CGGGTAGCGCATCGCGCCACCCCTCAAGCTGATTGCGAAATGACGTCGCGAGAGGGCTGCGAGCGTTGAAGGGCGCAGCATCAAACCGGTGGACACCCAGAGCCGTGTCAACGTCAGCGGCCGCAGGGAGGGACACCTCACCGGGCGGGAACGCTCCGAAGTTGCGGACGATGTAGCGCTTGGGCGTCGTCAATCCCTTGAGCATCGCTGGCTCGTCCTGCACAACGATCTTCCACTGCCCCTTGCGCAACGGCCCGGTCATCACCGCATAGGACTTCGTCGGGTCACCATTGCCGCCCATGAAGTCATCCGAGAAGAGAGCAGCGGTTGAGGCTGCATCCGTCCGGTCCCAGTAGGGCAGCGCGAGCTTCGGGTTGCCGCTCATCTTCTGCAGCATGTCCTCGAAGAGGTCGAGATACTGCCTGTGCCAGGGTAGGAAGGTCGGCGAGTTGTGGGCAGCGCCAGCCCAGTTTCGTCCGCTGAACTGGCGCCAGCCGTTCTTGCAGTCGAAGGCATGCACATGCCACCAGACGAACTGGTCGTAGTAGGACAGCGACGGGTCCCACGGTGACGGCACGGTCTTGGACTTCTTCAGTGCGGCGATGATCTCGGCCTTCTCGACCTTCGTCAGGTCCTTGACGTCCTTGCGCACGAGGACTGTGGCGTCACCCGCAGGGACAGTTGGCCGCGCCGACGCGGCTGCCACCCACACCAGGCCACCGATGCCCACGGCAGCAGCCGTTGCCGCCGCCACGATGACCGCGAGAGGACCGCGTCCACGACGTCCTGACATGACCAGCCTTTCTTCGAGACTCGCTCCGGTGGTGTGACTATAAAGCTCAGACGGAACCCTTGGCGATCAGCGCATCTAGCAATTGCGGATCAGCCAGCACCGATGCCGACTCCGGCACGGTCACTCCATCGAGGACCGCGGTCGGTGTACCGCCCGCATCACTGGCGTAGAACGCGATATTCGATGCTGCCGCCCACGGACGGTAGCGGCCATCGGCGATGCATGCCGTGAAGTCGGCGGACGGGAGCCGCGCCCCGTAAAAGTCGATGTTTTGCA
>CAZLHZ010000018.1:3179-5049 GCA_964559285.1 uncultured Actinomycetes bacterium
ACCTGCGTGCCAAGGTCGGCCAGCTGCGCATCGGTCCAGCCCGTGCCCTCATCAGCGGGTTGGGTGAAGAACAAGGCATCGTGGTACGCCGGTCCCGCTCCGGCATCAAGCGCGCATCCCCAGGCCGCGGTCGCTCGCGCCGAGTGATCACCCGGGAACCGGCTGTCGAGGAAGCTCGCTGGCCGCCAGATGAGGCGCACCTGTCCGGAGGTGGCGAGCTTCTGGATGCCGGCACCATTCATCGACTCCACCCAGCCGCAGGCCGGGCACTGGAAGTCCTCCCAGATGGCCAGGGTCGGCACGCCGTCGGAAGCTTCCGCGACGACAACACCGAACTCGTTCGGATCGCCCGCAGGGAGCGCTCCCGCCGGCAGCGCCATGCTCGGTGTGGAGGTGGACTGACTCGATGTCGCCGTGGTGCTGCTCGTGGCTCCGCCACTGCTCCCGCATGCGGCGATGATCATCGCGGTCAGGGTCACAAGGACGGGGAGGCTGGCGCGGCGGCGGAACAACGGTCGGCTGGTCACGCGGCAAGGCTACGGGGGCGGCGCCAGGCAAGCATGACCACGGCCACGAGCCCGGCACCGATGCCGGAGATCAGCAGGGGAATCACTCCTGATCCCGGGCCCGAGGTCCAGGCCAGGCCCGCCCAGAGGCCTGCGACCAGCACTGATCCGCTCATGAGCGCCTGGAAGACCCCCTGGGCGCGACCGCGATGCTCGTCATCGACGAGTGAGGAGATCCACGCCTTGCCGACACCGTCGGTGAGGGCCGGGAAGAGGCCGTAGATGGCGATGAGCACGTAGATCCACGGACCGGATGAGATGAGCCCGAGACCGGCGTACCCGATCGCGAAGGCGAGCAGGCCGAGGGCGTAGACGAGCTGGCGCGGGATGCGATCGCTCAGGGCTCCGGCGGGATAGGCCGCGAGCGTGTAGACGACGTTGAACAGCACGTAGGCGAGGATGACCTCGGTGGTGCTGAAGCCGATGTCCATCAGGCGCAGGAGCAGCAGGGCGTCGGAGAAGTTGAGAATCGAGATGGCGACGAGAACCGCGGCCACCCGCCAGAAGGATCGCGGGAGTGGGCTGCGGGCGAGGGCCCGGTCGAGGCGCGATGCGGGTGGTGGTGCGGGCAGCGGCGTGGGTGACGGTGTCGGTGTTGGCGTCGGTGTTGGCGTCGGTGTCGGTGTCCTTCGTGTCGGTGTGCGGTGATGCTCTCGCACCGCGAACACGAGCAGGGCTGACAGTGTCGCCGGGACCACCGCCCACCACAGGGCCGCGCGCAGGTCCTCGTGCAGCAGGGTGAGCAGGGCCAGGCCGATGAGTGGGCCGATGACCGCGCCGAGGCTGTCCCCCGCGCGATGGAAGCCGAAGGCACGACCGAGTGCCTCGCGTGGGACGGAGTCAGCGATGAGCGCATCGCGCGGTGCGGAGCGCACCCCCTTGCCAAAACGGTCGACGACACGGCCGACGAGAACCATCGGCCACACGGTCGCGGCAGCGACGAGCACCTTGCCGACCGCGGCGAGGGTGTAGCCGGCACCGATGAACGGCTTGCGACCGCGCTGATCGGACCACCGGCCCGCGACGTACTTCGTCAGGCCGGCGGTCGCATCGGCCAATCCCTCGATGACACCGAGGACCACGGGTGGGGCGGCGAGCACTCCGACGATGAGCAGCGGCAGCAGCGGGTAGAGCAGTTCGCTCGCCATGTCCTGCAGCAGGGAGATGACGGTGAGGATGACGAGATTGGCGCTGAGCCAGCGCACGCGGCGGGGAGCGCTCGACGTCACCGCGCGAGCGTACGCTCCCGGAGCGCAGCGATCATGCGGGCGCTGCCTACACCGTCCGGCTGACCTCGCTCAGGT
>CAZLHZ010000018.1:5059-13548 GCA_964559285.1 uncultured Actinomycetes bacterium
TTGACGACCGCGATCGAGCGCCACCCGGTGTCGGCGAGGAGATCCTCGTCGAGGGTCGTGCGGTTGAATCCCGTCATCGGGCCGGCGGCCAGTCCCATCGCACGGATCCCCATGATGATGTAGCCCACCTGCAGCCAGGCCTGCGGTGTGGCGACGTCGAGGCGCCGCTGCTCGTCCGCAAAGTTGTCCTTGAGGGTCGGAGCATGGGGGAAGACCACGGGCAGGGTCTCGTGGAAGGTCGAGTCGACCGCGAGCACGACCGCCAGCGGGGCTGTTGCGGTCTTGGCCTTGTTTGAGCCCGACATGTGGGAGACCAGACGCTCGCGTGCCTCGGGGCTGCGGACCAGGAGCATGCGCAGAGGTTGAGCGTTCATCGCCGTCGGCCCCCACTTCATGAGCTCGTGGATCGCCGCCACCTGCTCATCGGTCACCGGTTCATCGGTGAAGGTGTTCGCCGTCCGTGCAGCGCGAAACAGCACATCGGCAGCGGCCGGGTCGATGGCGAGCATGTCGTCGATGGGCAGGGTCGAGGAGGTCGAGGTCGTCGGGGCCATGCGCCCTCAACACGATCACCGGCCGGGATGTTCCCGATGCCGTGGGTGAGATGGTCGCTACTGCTGGAGCCACAGCGTCGCGTTGCCCGGCAGCCAGACCTCGTGCAGCCCCGCCTTCGCCTGCCGATCCGAGGCGAGGATCGCCACTGCACCGATCGACACGGACACCGGTTCGTCACCGCAGTTGGTGAGGCTCACCAGTCCGTGCCCTCGCTCGAAGGCGACCAGATCGACCGTCTGCGCTTCCTCGACGAAAACGAACGGCTCGAAGGCGACCAGAGCGGGACCGAGATCCAGCATCGTGAACGGCTCCCAAGCCCGCAGACCCCGGTGGCTGGCCCGGATGCGCAGCCCGGCGCGATAGAGCTCGAGCATCGAGTCCGGGTCATTGGTCTGCGCCTCGACCGTGAGATCGGCCCAGTCGATCGGCTGCGGCAGCCAGGTGCGCTCGCCACCGAATCCATAGGGCGGCATCGCCCCCGACCACGGCAGGGGAACCCGCGCCCCATCGCGACCGAGCTGGGCGCCACCGGAGCGCAGGAACACCGGATCCTGTCGCCGATGGGCCGGGATGTCGACATCGGCCAGGCCGAGCTCCTCCCCTTGGAAGATGTACGCCGACCCCGGCAGCGCCTGCACGAGGAGCGCGAGCGCGCGTGCCCGCTGCCGACCGATGTCACCACCACCGAGACGGGTCACCACCCGCGGACTGTCGTGATTCGACAGTGCCCATGTCGCCGACGCACCGTGCAGGCCGTCGAGTGTCGACATGATGATGCGGCGCATCGTCGCGGCATGCCACGGGGCGCCGAGGAAGTCGAAGTTGAAGATCTGATGCAGCGTGTCGGGCTGGATGTAGCGACGAGCCCGCTCCGGACGCAGCCAGGCCTCCGCCACCGCCATGCGATGACCGGGATAGGAGTCGAGGACCTCGCGCCATCGCCGATAGATGGCCTGCACCTCATCGCGATCAAAGAGCGGTGAGCCGGGCACGAGATCAAGCCGCGCCTCGGCCTCGGGCGATCCGTCATACAGATCCAGGCGCAGGCCTTCGACGAGGGCGATGGGGTCGTGGTGATCGGCGTACGCCATGTCCTTGGCAAGTCCGAGGGCCACGTCGACGCGGAAGCCGTCCACGCCGCGATCGAGCCAGAAGCGCAGGGTCGTGAGCGAATCCTCGAGGACCTCAGGATTCGACCAATTGAGATCGGGCTGCGCAGAGTCGAAGAGGTGGAGATACCACTGACCCGGTCGACCATCGGGCTCGGTGATGCGGGTCCATGCCGGTCCGGTGAAGAGGCTGTGCCAGTTGTTGGGCGGTTGGCTGCCGTCAGGGCCGGTGCCATCGCGGACGTGAAAGCGCGCGCGGGCAGGAGAGCCGGCAGGGCTCGCGAGTGCCTCGCGGAACCACGGGTGCTCGCGCGAGACGTGGTTGGGCACGATGTCGACGATGACGCGGAGGTTGAGCTCGTGTGCACGATCGATGAGCCGCTGCACATCGTCGATGGTGCCGTATCTCGGGTCGACCCCGCGCGGATCAGCAACGTCATATCCCCCATCGGCCATGGGCGAGGGATAGAACGGTGACAGCCAGATCGCATTGACGCCGAGGTCTGCGAGATAAGGCAGTCGGTCGATGATGCCCAGCAGGTCGCCCTCACCATCACCGTTGGAGTCGGCGAATGATCGCGGGTAGACCTGATAGATGACGGCGTCGACCCACCACGGGGTGTCGTCTGTTGACGGGGCGTGACCGGGCACTGACGAAGGGTAGAGGCGATCGGCCGCCGATGCGCCTAGATCGAGTCACCCACACGGCGCGGGACGTGCGGGCGGCCGACGTACCGCATGAGGTCAACATGGCGCGACGGTGTCTCACCGAGCACACCCACGCCGACAGAACCTAGGTCGACAGTGAGCGCATAGGCGCCGCTGCGCACGATTGTGTGCCACGCGGCAAGCATGTCCCTCGACCAGTAGATGTCATCGAACACGACAACCCCGCCGTCGCGGCGCATGAGGGGTCGCACCCGCTCCTCATAGTGCAGCGTGGCCGCACCCTCATGCTGGCCATCTATGAAGGCGAGGTCGAAGGGCGGTTCACCCAAGAGTTCGGTGAGTGCATCGTCGAAGAGGGCGTTGCGGACCTCGAAGCGATCGGAGAACTGGGCAATCGTGCGGCGGGCGATGGCTGACAGGCCGGGTGAGCCCTCGATCGTGAGGAGCAGTTCGACCGAGGGCGACGAGACGAGGTAGCTCGCACTCAGACCCGTGTTCGTGCCGAGCTCGAGGATGCGTTGCGCCCGCGTTGCAGCGGACAGCCGCTGCAGCAGGATGCCCTTCTTCGGCCGGGATCCGGTCTGGGCGTGGGCGCGGGCCTGGTGGGCGAGGGCCGGACCGGGCACCGCTGCTCCCCCGGCATCGGTGGTGAAGGTGCCCGGCAGTGGCGAGTGGTAGCTCGTGATCTTCTGCCGACGATGGGCGATGCGAGCCCGGGTCTTCTCGACCCGCTCGGCGAGGTGCTCCTCGGCAGCCGAGGCTGAGTCCCCCAGCACCCACAGCGCGGCGGGCCGCAGACCCTCGGGCAGCGTGGCGACGACTCGGCGGGCACGGCCGGTGAGGAGGACCCGCTTGGTGGCGCGTTCCACTCGGCGACCGGCGGCCCCGAGGAGTCTCGGCAGCCGCGCCTGGGGTACCACGGCATTCACCCCGGAGGACGCGCCCCCGGATGCACCGCTCCCTGCATCGTCAGCCGCCGCCTCGCCCACGCCTCGCACCCTACCCAGCGGACAGTGTCCTGCCGTTCCGGCTCGCGCGGACAAATCCGGGTCGATACGGCCGGACTCTGTCCGCGGCACTCGGGCATGATGTCCCGGTGAGTGAGAGCACGAGCCCTGCCGGCCCGGCGCTCGTCTACGTCGCCCGGCCGACCCAGCCCTCCGTGGGCGGGATCCTCGCCGCCATGCGCGAGCTCGCCGGGCTGGGCCTGCACCTGGCGACGACCACGGCCGTGGCCGTCATCGCTCCGCCCCTGACCGCACTGCTCGACCGTCTCGTGCCACTCGTGGCGAATGCCATCATCCAGCGGCTGGATCTCACCGCCATCGTGCTGCGCCAGGTCGACCTCGAGGCCATCGTCCGCGAGACTCTCAACCGCATCGACATCAATGAGATCGTCGACCGGCTGCCGATCGTGGAGATCGCTGACTACGTCATCGAGGAGATCGACCTGCCGCAACTCATCCGCCAGTCCACGGGCGGAGTCGCCATCGATGCCATGGACTCGCTGCGCCTGCAGTCCTACGCCGCCGACGAGCGGGTCACCCGCGTCACTGACCGCCTCTTCCCGTGGCGGCGCACATGACGACCTTCAGCGACTTCCGCCGACAGCGTGCTGAGGAGCGGATGGATCATTCGCACCCGTCCACGACAAGTTCCGACCTGCTTCTGGACGCCCTCATCATCCCTGAGTCGGCGCGCCGGCTGCAGGGCACGCGGGCCGGGTTCACGACGCGGATATTGGCTGCCTTCATCGACGTCCTGTCGATCTCGCTTGTTGTCGTTGCTGTGTGGGGAATCATCAAGCTCCTCTTCCTCGTCCTAGATCCCACCAACGTCATTCAGGCGCCGTCGCTGGCTCTCATCGCGATCGGTGGATTCCCGCTGATGTGGCTCTACTGGACGGCATCCTGGGCCACCTCCGGCAGGACAATCGGTGCGACGATCCTCGGCCTCAAGGTGGTGACGACCAAGGGTCGCGCGCTGCTGTGGCCCGTCGCGGCACTGCGCTCCGTGCTCTGCGTGCTCGTTCCCATCGGGGCGTTCTGGATCCTCTTCGCACGCGGCAACTCATCGCTGCAGGACGTCCTGCTGCGCACGCAGGTCGTCTACCACTGGCAGCGCGGCACGGGAGGACGCGACCGATGACCGCTGCGTGGCGAGATCGCAAGCGGCCGCTGTGGCTGCTCGGACTCGTCATGCCCCTGCTGCCCTTCATCGCCATCGCCGGACATGCATCCACGGGCTGGCCGGTGTGGCTGTGGATCGGCCCGCTCGTCATCCTCGGACTCGTCCCGATCGTCGACCTCGCCGTCGGACTCGATCCCTCCAATCCGCCGCAGGACGCGATCGAGGCTCTCGAACGTGATCGCTACTACCGCTGGCTCACCTTTTGCTTCCTTCCCCTGCAGTACGCCGGACTCGCCGCCGCCATGTTCTACATCGCCACCGCCACCATGGGCACTGCCGATCGCATCGGGCTGGCGGTCACGGTTGGCTTCATCGGCGGTCTCGGCATCAACACC
The DNA here is from genome assembly GCA_964559285.1 of uncultured Actinomycetes bacterium. GTDB lineage: Bacteria > Actinomycetota > Actinomycetes > S36-B12 > S36-B12 > CAZLHZ01. Next base: position 9,918 of record CAZLHZ010000018.1, read on the forward strand.
GCCCACGAGCTCGGCCACAAGCGCGAGGAAGCCGAGAAGTGGCTCGCGAAGATCGCCCTCGCGCAGTGCGCCTACGGCCACTTCTCCATCGAGCACAACCGCGGTCACCATGTGCGGGTCGCGACTCCGGAGGATCCGGCGAGCAGCCGCATCGGTGAGTCCTTCTACCGCTTCTGGCCGCGCACCGTGTTCGGCTCACTATCAAGCGCCTGGTCAATCGAGCGAGAACGACTGCGGCGACGAGGCCAGCATCCATTCCGGATCACCAACGATGTCCTCAACGCGTGGCTGCTCACCGTCGCTCTGTGGGCGGGACTGCTGCTGTGGCTGGGGCCGATGATCGCCCCCTATCTCCTCATTCAGGCCGTCATCGGGATCACTCTGCTCGAGGCAGTCAACTACCTCGAGCATTACGGCCTCATGCGGCAGCGGGTCGGCGAGGGCGACCGACAGCGCTGGGAGCGCGTTGATCCGAGTCACAGCTGGAACAGCAACAACCTCGCAACAAATGTGCTCCTCTACCACCTGCAGCGGCACAGCGACCATCACGCGTTCCCGATCCGGCGCTATCAGGCGCTGCGCGATCACGTCGAGGCCCCTGCCCTGCCCACGGGCTATGCCGGGATGATCCTGCTCTCGCTTGTGCCACCGCTGTGGCGTCGCGTCATGGATCCGCGAGTTGCCGCGCACTACGGCGGCGACATGACACGGGCGAATATCGATCCGCGAGTGCGCACTGCCGTTCTCGCGTCGTACGCCGCACCCGAGGACGCACCGCACGCCATGCCCTCCCCCGCAGCCGATGAATCCACGTTGACCCCTAGTGCCGAATCAACAATGGCGCACGCCTGTCCCGGGTGCGGCTACACCTATCGCGTGAGCGACGGGGCACCACGCGAAGGCTTCCCACCCGGAACACGGTGGGAGGCAGTGCCCGATGACTGGTGCTGCCCGGACTGCGGCGTTCGCGAGAAGGTGGACTTCATCGCGGCATGAGGCCGCGCATCACCGGTTCGCATCGCGCAGCATGCGGCGCAGGATCTTTCCGGACGCCGACTTCGGCACCGACTCGACGAACTCGACGAACCGCACCTGCTTGTAGGTCGCGACGTGCTGGCGGACGAAGTCCTGCACCTGCTCAGCGGACAGAGTGGCACCCGGGCGCACCACCACGAAGGCCTTAGGGACCTCACCACACTCAGCATCGGGGACGCCGATGACGGCGGCATCGTTGATGTCCGGATGGGTCAGCAGCAGCGCCTCAAGCTCAGCCGGTGCCACTTGGAAGGCATTGACCTTGATCAGCTCCTTGAGCCGGTCGACCACGGTCATGTTGCCGTGCTCATCAACGACTGCCAGATCACCGGTGCGCAGCCAGCCGTCGGGAGTAATCATGTCGGCCGTTGCCTGCGGGTTGTTGAGGTAGCCGGACATCACCTGCGGACCCCGCACCCACAGCTCACCGACCTCACCCGCGACGACATCTGCCAGAGTTTCCGGATCGACGAGACGTGCCTGCGTGTTGGGGATCGGAGTCCCCGACGTGCCATCCGCTGCCCCGCGAGGATCACTCAAGTGCGAGACCGGCGACAGCTCGGTCATGCCGTAGCCCTGGCTGAACGTGCAGCCGAGTCGTCGAGCCGCTGCTTCCTGCACATCAGCACCCAGTGGCGCCGCTCCACTCATGACATAGCGCAGCGATGACAGGTCGTAGTCGTCGATGATCGGGTGCTTTGCCAGGGCCAGTGCAATCGGCGGCACGACGAAGAATCGGGTCACGGCCTGCTCCTGAATGAGCTGCAGGGCGCGGGCCAGATCGAAGCGCGGCATCGTGATGATGGTCTTGCCATTGGCGAGCAGGGAGTTCATGAGTACCTGCATGCCGTAGATGTGGAAGAACGGCAGAACTGCGAGCGCCACCTGATCCAGCGGATCGGTCAGCGCGAGGGGCTCCGACACCTGCAGGACATTCGCCACGAGATTGCGATGCGTGAGCATGACGCCCTTGGGCAATCCGGTGGTGCCCGACGAGTAGGGCATGACGACGACGTGCGTGTGCACATCCACCGGCACCTGCTCGATGGGCTCGGCGTCCACATCGGCGAGCGCCGTGATGCCCGGCGTACCCGACCCCACACCCATGACGATGAGATCGTCGACCGAGGTGCCCGTGGTTGCCGACTGCGCTACGGGCAGGAAGGCCTCTGGGACAACCAGGTGCGCCGCGCCCGAGTCCAGCAGTTGGTAGCGCACCTCCTCCTCGGTGTAGGTGGGATTGATCGTCGTCAGCGTCCCGCCCGCCAGCGCGACCGCGTGGAAGACGAAGGCGTACTCCGGGCAGTTCGGTGCCATCAGTGCCACGACGACACCCGGTCGCACCCCCCGCGCCTGGAATCCCCCGGCCATCCGGTGGACGATCCGGTGAGTCTCGGCGTAGGTGAAGGTCCGCCCATCACTGCCGTCCACGAACGCCAGCCGCTCCGGCTGCGACTGGGCAGGAGCCAGGACGAGCGGGGTGAGCGTCGTGTCCGGGATCACGACATCAGGCAGGGAACTGCGATAGACGGTCACCCGCGCAGAATGCCACGCACCGTCATGCACCGGCGCCGAAAGCCGCCAACTCGCAAGACTCAGCCGAGGTGAGCACCACCCAGACGATCACCGTGGTCGGTCACCTCGATGGGCAGTCCGGCCAGAGCCGCATTCCCGAAGTCATCGTCGACGTGGATCACCTCCAGCCCCTGCGACTCCAGCATCGAGGCGCCGATCGCGGCTCGGAATCCACTGCCGCAATAGATCCACAGCGGTCCGCGCCCCCGCGCCCACTCGATGATCTCCCGCATCCGCGGCCGAACCTCATGCAAGGGCACATGGATCGCCCCGCGCACATGGCCGTCCTGCCACTCGCTGCGCCGCCGCAGATCCACCATCGGCAGGGCCGGGTCAGCCGCGAGGGCCTCGGCCATCTCACGATGATCAACGCGCGGGTAGGAGCTGAGCGGAGCTGCGGGACTCGTCCAGTCACCTGGTGTTCCGATGGCGTACGCCGCGGGCCGGTCGATTCCGATCCTGACGAGCTCGCGCTGCATGTGGGTGATCTCCTCGGCCGTCTCGGCAAGCAGCGTGATGGGCGTGCCCCAGTCGATGGTCCAGCCGAGGTAGGTCACCGCATTGGCAGCGCCGTCGAACGAGAACGTCCCGCGCACGTGATCAGCCGCGAAGATCCGGCGGCGGCGAAGGTCGACGATCCACTCCCCGCGTGCCATCCGGGCCGCGATCTCGGCCGCATCGGCGCGCGCGGGCAGACTGAGATCGATCGAGCCGGCACCGTGGAGATTGGCCGGCCCCATGTGGGCGTAGTAGGTCGGGTAGGCATCGAGCCCGGCGATGAGTTCGCGGACGAAGACGTCCTCATCGGTGCTGAACGCCGGATTGGACGCGATCTGGTCAGCGACCGTGGAGGAACTGCCGACGGTGGCGGTGGCGCTGCAGAACGACCCGAAGCCGTGTGTGGGGAAGACTCCGGCGGAGACGGTGACCTCCGCTGCGATGCGGCGCATCGACGCCCACTGGGCACGTGCCAGCGGCGTCGTGAGATCCGGACCGAGCAGATCGGTGCGACCGACGCTGC
>CAZLHZ010000019.1:0-744 GCA_964559285.1 uncultured Actinomycetes bacterium
CGGCCTTGAAGAAAGCCCTCGATGCGCAGATGAATGACCGTAAGACGACGGTGATCGAGATCATGTGCACCCGCGAACTGGGTGACCCCTTCCGTCGTGATGCGCTCAACAAGCCGGTGCGCTTCCTTGAGAAGTACAAGGACTACGTGTAGGCCCGCGGACGAGATGACAGCGATGACGATGACCGCCGCTCGCGGCCTGCGGGAGCACTGGCTCCGGCAGGCCGCTAGCGCCGGTTGCCGCATCGTGCTCGGAGACGGGGATGATGTTCGGGCCCGCGAGGCAGCACATGAACTGGCCGAAGGCGGGATCGTCCCCGTCCTCGTGACGGCTGACGAGCGAGGTCTCCCCGGGGTTGCTCAGACCGTGGATCCACGTGGGTCGAGGGAGGCAGGTCTCCAAGCCGTTCTCGATCGCGTGATCGAGGATCAGGCGCGCAAGCGCGGAGTGACGCCTTCGGATATGGAGCATCTGCGCACGGATCCCCTGACCGTAGCGGTCGCCCTCGTGGAGGCTGGTCTCGCGGACGCATGTGTCGCCGGTGCTGCCTCGCCCAGTGCCGATGTCGCTCGGGCTGCACTGCGTGTTGTCGGCCTGGCGGCCGGTATCCGCACACTCAGCAGCTCCTTCCTCATGCTTCTGCCCGATGACACCGTGCTGTCCTACGGCGACTGCGCCGTGGTCCCCGAGCCGACGGCAGATCAACTGGCTGACATTGCGGAGTCCACGGCTGCCACATTTGAG
>CAZLHZ010000019.1:774-13453 GCA_964559285.1 uncultured Actinomycetes bacterium
CACGGTGACCGCAGCCCTCGCCCAACTTGCGAAGCGAGCACCCCATCTTGAGGTGGACGGTGAGCTGCAGTTCGACGCGGCACTCGTTCCCTCGGTGGCACGTTCCAAGGCGCCGACCTCGACAGTTGCCGGTCGGGCCAACGTCCTCATCTTCCCCAATCTTGCAGCGGGCAACATCGCCTACAAGATCACCGAGCGGCTGGCTGGTGCGCAGGCACTCGGTCCTCTCTTTCAGGGTCTGGCCAAGCCGGTCAATGACCTCTCTCGGGGCTGTTCCAGCGCCGACATCACCACGGTCTGCCTCGTCAGTGCCGCTCAGGCACTGTCGCAGCGGCACCAGTCCTCGGGAAGAGGAGTCTGATCATGTCGATCAACAGCACCGCCATCGATCCCACCGCTGCGGGTGACGATCCGGATCAGATTGCTGGGATCACACCGGAGCCCCCTGCCCGATGGGTGCGGATCGGCAAGAACCCGTGGATGACGAGGCTTCTGGCACTCATCGCCTTCCTCATCGTCTGGGTCTTCCTCACCACCCCCTGGGGCTGGAATGGCGACAAGGCGCTGACTCTTCCCCTCTATCTCCCGTCAATCCCCGACGTCTGGGCTGCGTTCATTCGATCCATCACGATTCATCCGATCGCCGAGGGCGTCAACAAGATGGTAGTTGGCGAGCAGGGCTATTTCCTCTGGCAGCACCTCGGCGCCACCCTCAACCGCATTGGATTCGGCATCCTCTTCGCCATCCTCGTCGGCATTCCGCTGGGCCTGCTCATGGCGAGCTTCCGCTTCATCAACACGGCGGCCGAGCCCTACATCAATTTCATCCGAGCCCTACCGCCCCTTGGCTACATCGGCTTGCTCATCGTGTGGTTCGGCATTGGCAACACCTCGAAGATCTGGCTGCTCTTCCTCGCGGCATTTCCACCGATCGCGATCGCGACGATCGCGGGTGTCCGCGGCATCCGTGAGGACCAAATCCATGCGGCTCAAACACTCGGTGCCAGCCGACGCCAGGTCATCACCAGCGTCATGGTGCCGGCCATCGCTCCTGAGCTCATCACCGGCATTCGTGTCGCTGTCGGTTTCGCGTGGACAACTGTCGTCGCTGCGGAACTCAACAACGGTATTCCCGGAATCGGCGGTCTCGCCTATGCCTCGGGTACCGAACTCAGAACTCCGCTGACCATTGTCTGCATCATCGTCATCGGCATCACGGCGATTGTGCTGGACAGCGGAATCAAGGCCCTGGAGAAGGTCCTTGTCCCGTGGCGGGGCAAGGCGTAGTGACTCCAGGTTTCGGCATGACCGAATCACCAGAGAAAGTTCTAGGAGGGAAACCCGCATGAAGATGTCCAAGAGCATGATCGCGGCGACAGGGGTTGTGATTCTTGCAGCCAGTCTGGCCGCGTGCGGTGGGAGCAACGGTGGCAGCTCGAGTTCTGCTGCGCCGACCTCATCGGCTGCGCCGACTTCATCGGCGCCGCTGCCCGTCTGCCCGCTCGGCGAGGCCGATGCCTCGATCACGACGACCGCCCGGATCGCCTACCAGAAGATCCCCAACGGTGACCTGATCGTCAAGGAGCAGCAGATCCTCGAGAAGTGCATGCCGAACGCCACGATCACGTGGAGTGTCTTCGCATCTGGCGGTGACGTCCTCCAGGCCTACGGCGCTGGTGCGGTCGACCTCGGCCTCACCGGTTCGAACCCGAACGTCAAGGCACTGTCGGCGCCGCTCAACACGACGCTACCCGCCATCCAGTGCATCTGGATTCACGACGTCATCGGGGCTGGCGAGTCGCTTGCGGTGAAGGCTGAGATCAAGGCCGCAGCCGACCTCAAGGGCAAGAAGGTGGCCGTTCCCTTCGGATCGACCTCGCACTACTCGCTCCTGAGCTGGATGACTCTCAACGGACTCTCGACGACCGATGTTGAGCTCATCAACCTCGAGCCGGAGAAGATGATCGCGGCATGGCCGGATCTGGCCGGTGCCTGGGTGTGGGATCCGACGCTGAGTGAGCTGGTCAAGAATGGTGCTGTTCTTCTCGCCTCGAGCGCGGACACGGCGAAGGCTGGGAAGCCGACGTACGACCTCGGCAATGCCACCACGGCGTTCATCGATGCCAATGGCCCGTTCATGACCATGTGGGCGAAGGCGCAGAACTACGCCATCAGCATGATCCTCGATACCCCCGATATGGCGGCCGAGAGCATGGCTGGCGAGCTCGGCCTCCCGCCTGCTGACATCGTCAAGATGTTCGCGGGCTACCAGTACCTCCCCGCGGCCGATCAGGCCTCGGCGGACTGGCTGGGCGGCAAGATGGCTGTTGACTTCGAGGACACCGCGAAGTTCCTGCTGGAGCAGGGTGCCATCGATGCGGTCAGCACACCGGACGTCTATGCGGCCGGCGTGAACGCGACCTTCGCAGCGGCAGCGGCGAAGTAATGTCACACGACAAGAGCCTGGTGATTGATGGGGTCAGGCACTTTTTCGGTGCCAAGGGCGCCAAGGTCCAGGCCTTGTCGCGTATCGATCTGGTGATTGAGCCGGGGCAGTTTGTGTGCCTTGCCGGACCCTCCGGGTGCGGCAAGACCACACTGCTCCGGCTCATCGCCGGGTTCATGAGGCCCTCGGAGGGCCAGATCTCGATCGAGGGCCGGGCGGTCACCAAGCCCGGCCCCGATCGAGGGATGGTCTTTCAGGCGCCAACCCTGTATCCGTGGATGAACGTGCGACAGAATGTGGAGCTCGGCCTGAAGTTCCAAGGAGCGAACAAATCGATTCGTGCACAGGAGTCCGAGCGCTTCCTGTCGATGGTGGGGCTCAGCGACTTTGCCGAACGACGGCCTTATGAGCTCTCGGGTGGCATGCAGCAGCGCTGCCAGATTGCCCGAGTGCTCGCGAGCAATCCGGATTTCATCCTCATGGACGAGCCCTTTGGTGCCCTCGATGCGCTGACTCGGGAGCGCCTCCAAGATGAGCTGCTGACGATCTGGCGTCAGACCGGCAAGACGATTCTCTTCATCACGCACAGTGTCGAGGAGGCTGTCTTTCTCGGGAGCAGAGTGCTTGTCATGAGTCGTCGGCCGGGCCGCATCGTCCTCGATGAACCTGCGGTCCTGTCCCAGCCCGGTGAGCCGATTCCGGCGGAGCGGGTGCGCTCCATGCCTGAGTATCAAGCTCTCGTCGACAAGGTCCGGGGCGCCATTCAGGCGAGCATGTAGGCATCCGGTAGCCCTCAGTCAGCGTGAGGTCGAGAACAACTCCACGCATGAGCGGATGAGCGACGCAGTTGCCGCGACGGCGATGACGACCTGGGACAGGCGTACCGCTGACTCTTGGGAGAGTCGGCCGCGAGCCTGTCGACCGATCGCAGAGCCGGCGATGATGGCGACGATCGCGAGGGCATAGAACCACCAGGGGAGTCGGGGCAGGCCGAGGATGGGCAGACTCACGATGTCGATCCCGATGAAGATCACCTGCATGGTGCGCACCATGTCCCCATGCGCCCATCCCTGACCGATGAGGTAGCTCGCGACCGGGGGACCACCGACGCCGGCGTACGTGTTGATGGCACCGCTCCACACGCCGGCGAGGATTCCCGAACCACGACCCGGACCGGCGCGCCACAGCAGGAGGGCGGCCAGTGAGCCCAGGGCCGAGAGCGCCACAAGCACCGGGACGGCAGTCGTCGGGATGAACCGCACCATGAGAAATCCCGCGAGCACCCCGGCACCTAGCGCGGGGCCGAGGATACGGAAGACCTCCCAGCGGATCCGCCCACGTTCACGCGTGACCAGCCATGCGTTCTGAAGCAGCGCGAAGAGATTCACCATGCCTACGGCAGACGAGCCGGGGAGAACGGTCGCGATGATGGGGGCGCTGGTGAGGTTGAAGCCGAGACCGCTGGAACCCTGAACCACTGATGCGAGCAGAACGGCACCCAGAATGACCACGAGCGCTGTGAGCTCCACGAGCGTGAGGCTAGGGCTGGTTGATCGGAGAGGCTGCTCATCCCGAAAGGTGAGGACCGAAATCTGAAAATGCGTGTCCTGCAAGAGTGGACGAGATACCAGGGTGGGTGCGCCGCGTAGGACTTGAACCTACAACCCGCGGATTAAGAGTCCGCTGCTCTGCCAGTTGAGCTAGCGGCGCGAGGTGGTCAGGCTACCACCACGGCCGGTGGGGTGGTAGGAGCAGGGTCACGGAGAGTGATGTTGCAGTCGAACGCGTGTCAATGCCGGGTGTTGGGGGAAGGGTGCGGGAGTGTGTGATCGCCATCACGCCGCAGCGGCGGTGATGGATGGCGATCGGGCCCGAGGGGAGGTTCGGTGACGTCAGTGCTGGAGGTTCCTGCACTCGAGACACCAGAAGATCGGCTCGCGGTCCTCGTGGACCGACTGCGGCAGGAGGGGGAGGGGCTGCGGTCAGCGCTCCGCGGAACGGCTGCCCTGCAGCAGGCCATCGGAATCGTCATGGAACGCTACTCGGCTGATGCCCGGGAGGCCTTCGACCGACTCTTGCGCGTTGCGGCTGAGTCCCAGCGCACGGTTCCCCAGGTTGCCGAAGACCTTGTCGCGGCACGAACCGGTCGGCTGAGCCTGACGCCGGGTGCATCGGTCGTGAGTGTGACTCATCCCCAGGGCGAGGACCAGCGTCTCCTCCAGGCCGCCTTCCAGCAGTGTGCCCTGGCCCTGCCGATGGCGCTCACGGTTCAGCATGTCGTCGATGTCATCGCCGGGACGGGGCTTGCGGTGCTCAGCCCCAGCGCCGTCGCCATCTACGGACGGGACAGCGACGAATGGCTGGTCCGGCTCGCGGCCACCCCGCACGACTGGATGCTGGAATGGCCACGCGTCCCGGTAGAGGACCGAGTGCCGATGTCGACTGCCGGGCACCTCGGGGGGGCCGTGTGGTTGACGGAGCCTGGTGCACGTGAAGGCCGCTTTGCCGCCTTCCATGCCAGTGAGACCCCGTCCGTCGCCTGCCTGCCCATGCACCGCAACGGGATGGTGGTCGGGTGTCTCGTGATCGGGTGGCCACAGGACGTCGCTCTCGACGAGAGTGCTCAGCGCCACGCCCTCGCGGTCGCGGATCTTGCCGCCGAGTCCATGCACCGCCTGTCGATTCGCGAGGCTGACGATGGCCGGGCTGCCGCGGCTTCCGCTGACCCGGCCACAGCACTCGTGGAGGCGGGTCTGCATCCCACTGCCCTGCTGCGTCCCGTCCACGAGGCTGGCGGGACGGTCATCGACTTTGAGATTGAGTGGGTCATGACACCGGAGGATGACTCCGCCCTGCAGTCACTCGCCGGGTCGCGGATGCTCGAGCGGTTCCCCAGCCTGCATGACACTGCTGTGGAGCACCTGCTGCGAGAGGTCATCAGCACGGGTGAGCGTCGGCGAGTCGAGAACATCGTGATCGGTGGACTGCTGACGGGCGATCACCCGATACGGATCAGCATCACGGCTACCCCCTTCGTGGATGGTCTCCTTGTCGCTTGGGTCAATCATGACAAGGAGGATCAGCGACTCGCTGTAGTGACGGATGAGTTGACGGTGCGTCGAGAGCAGGCGGCTCGTGATCGTCAGGCGATCGAGGTGATGCAACGGTCCGCCCTGCCCGAGGATGACCTGCGTGAGGTGGACGGTGTCGACAGCGTTGCCCGCTATCTGCCCGTTCTCGGTGACCCACTCGGTGGGGACTGGTACGACGTGTTTGTTCATGACGAACGGGTCTGGCTGGCGGTCGGAGATGTTGCCGGCCATGGTGTGGCAGCGGCCGCTCGTATGTCACAGCTGCGCAATGCTGCTCGTGGGTTGATCGTCTCCGGTGCGAACCCGGCAGAGATCTGCCACACGTTGAATCGGCTGACGTTGACCTTTGCCACGCTCACCACGGCCACGTGCATCATCGGTGTGCTGGACCCGGCCCACGGTGTGTGGACCTGGTCGAATGCGGGGCACCCTGCGCCGATCGTCATTCGATCGGACCGGCCACACCACGTCTTGGAGTCACCACCCGGACTCCTGCTCGGAGTGACCGAACGAGCTGACTATGGCCTGGCCAGTCATCAGCTCTCACCCGGATCCACCCTGCTGCTCATGACGGACGGAATGTTTGAACGACCCGGAGAGTCTGTGGATGTGGGAATTCGTCGGCTCTTGAAGGATCTGCCGACAGGTGATGTCAGCGCGGTGGGGGATCGCCTGGCCCATGCCCTCCCCGTCGAACATCGTGATGATGCGTGCTTCCTTCTCGCCCGCTGCCATCCGCAGAGGGTGGTGGCCTAGTCTGCGGGGGTGTCATCAAGCCCCACGGTCAAGTCCGGTCTGGCGTGGGCGCTGCTGGGAGTGCTGCTCTTCTCGCTCTCTCTGCCGATGACTGCCTGGGCCCTTCAGGGCTTCTCCCCACTCGTCACCGCGACAGCGCGCGCTGTCATAGCGGCGGTGCTCGCCATCATCCTGCTGCGGATTCGACGCGTCCCCCGGCCGGATCGCTCACTCCTGAAGCCGCTCCTGTTCACGATGGTGGGGGCTGTCTTCGGATGGCCGATCCTCATCGCCCTCGCCCTGCAGCGCACGACCACGGCTCACGCAGCCGTGATCGCCGCCATCATGCCGCTGGTGACAGCAGTCATGGCGGTGCTGCGGACCCGTGAGCATGTGCCAGCTCGCTTCTGGCTCGCGTCCGGCCTCGGCACGCTCGCTCTCATGGTCTTCGCCATCACCCGAGGGGGACTGTCCGGTGGTGATCTCGTGGCCGACATCCTGGTGCTTCTCGCGGTGGTGTCCTCGTCATGGTGCTACGTCGAAGGAGCAAGCCTGACGCGGGTGATGCCCGGGTGGCAGGTGATCTCATGGGTCGTCGTTCTCGCGCTGCCCCTCACCCTGCCGCTGACGATCATCCTCTGGATGGCCACGCGGAGCTCCTATGTCATCACACCACAGGCGTGGATCGGGCTGGCGGCCATTGGCCTGTCGTCCATGTATCTCGGCTTCTTCGCGTGGTACCGCGGTCTGCGCGATGCCGGTGTTGCGCGCGGGTCGCAGATGCAGCAACTTCAGGCTCCGCTGACTCTCGGCTGGTCGGTGCTGCTCCTTGGCGAGGTGGTGTCCATCTGGACCCTGCTCTCCACCCTTGCGATCGTCGCGTGCGTCAGCTGGGCGCAGAGCATCAGGTTCGCGCGCGCGGGCTAGCGGCAGCGAGTTCCGTCGACGGGGGTTGTGCCACTCACGAGGTAGGCCATCACGATGTCATCCACGCATGCTGAACCGCGGCCGAAGGATGTGTGGCCGTCACCCTTCCACGTCACGAGTACGCCGGACTCCAGTTGTGCATCAAGCGCAGCCGCCCATCCCACAGGGGTGGCCGGGTCATAGTCCGTGCCGATGACGAGGATCGGGGCCGCACCCGCGGCGCGTACCGGAGCTGGGACGCGGGGCGAGTGATCCGGCCAGTAGGAGCATGCGGCATTGCCCCACGAGAAGGAGCGGGCAATGGTCGGCACGGCTGAGGCGCGCGCAAACGCCTCGGCGTAGCGGCGCAGGCCGGCACGCTGCGGCGTTGCCGGCAGGTCGTAGCAGCCGATGGCGAGGAAGGAGGACTGCATCGTCGTGGGGTAGGTCCCATCACTGGATCGTCCGGCGAATGAGTCAGCGAGAGACAGCATTGCCCGCCCGCGTGAGGCCAGGTCATCACGCGACGGTGAGATCGCCGTGCTCAGTGCCTGACGCAGAGATCCCCACCCTGCTGGACCGGAATACATCGGGCCGAGCACGGCGAGCACTGCCAGGGGCTGCGTGAGTGCCCGTGTCGTTCCGGTCGGCAATGGCGATTGATCCAGGTCGGCAAGGAAACTGTCCAGTGCCGTCAGCCCGCGGCGTACGCCACCGGGAAGTGGGCACGTGGGGCGACGGACACAATCGGCGACAAATCGCCGGATTGCGAGTTGGAAGCCGTCCGACTGTCCTCGGGCGAGTTCGATCCCGGTGATTGAGGGATCCACCACTCCATCGAGCACGAGGCGACCAACCCGGTCGGGGAACATGTCGGCATACAGCGCGCCGAGATAGGTGCCGTAGGAGTAGCCGATGTAGGTGAGGTGGCTGTCACCAAGGGCGGCCCGCAGGACGTCCATGTCTCGGGCGGTGTCCTGAGTGCCGACATGCTGCCGATGGGACTCGGGAGCACATCTGGCCCCGATGGCGGTCGCTCGTCGGATAAGGAGACGCTCTTCCGCTGGCGTGTCCGGTGATGTGTCAGTGCCGACCCACAGGTCCGTCTGTTGATCTTTCATGCACGAGATCGGTGTGCTGCGTTCGACGCCGCGCGGATCGAATCCGACGATGTCGTAGCGCGAGGTGATCGACGAATCCAGGGCGTAGGGGGCATAGACGGCGTAGGAGATGCCCGAGGCACCGGGTCCGCCTGGATTGACGAGGAGGGAACCGAGCCGCAGACCCGAGTCGGCCCGGGAGGTACGGGCGACCTGGATGGTCGTCGTGGGCCCGCCCGGATTGTCGTAGGACAGCGGCACCGTGAGTGACGCGCACGAGCCGTAGCGGCAGGAGCGCCAGGCGAGGCTCTGGTGGTAGAACCGGGACAGTGCCGCGGACGGGCTGGCCGAAGCAAAGACGGCAGCCTGACCGTGCGTCAGTGGAGCAATCGCGGCCACGGCTGGGGAGGCTCCCATGAGAGAGCCGGCGAGGATGAGACCCGCCGCAACAGATGCTCCCGCTCCGACACGTCGGACGACCCTCGGCTTAGCAGCGCTCACTCCCACACGGTAGTTGACGTGATGCCGTGAAGGCCTGTCGGCCCTCATGCCCCGCGACGGTCGATGACGGGCGGCGGGTCGGAGTCCGAGTGGATGGAACTCAATGCACCCCACCAGACCCAGCGCTGCCGAGCTGTGCCGGGAGGATGACAGGTGGTCATCGTGAGATACGGCACGGTGCCGTCCGTGGCACCGGAGAAGGGAGCCGGCGTGAAGTCCGTGACCCAGCCCGCCGTCGGCTTCACGATCCGCGTGGCCTGAAGTCGGTACGTCAGCCACTGATTCCCGTAGTGGACGATCACGCGATCACCGGGTCTGAGATCCTGGACATGAAGCAGTGGGGCCAGATGGGTTGTGCGATGCCCTGCGATGGCGAAGTTGCCGCCCTTGCCCGGCTTGACCGCAAAGGGATAGGTGCCGAAGCCCTTGTTCAACTGGCCGGCCCGGACCCCGGGGACGACCGGGATGCCCCATGCCTGGTCGCCGAGTGCCGGGATGTACACCCGAGCAAACTCGTCGTCCGGAGCGGGGATGCGACTGTTCGCGAGCCCGGATGCCGTCACGGCATCGCGGGCCGTGGGCTGAGGGTGTGCTGCGGCGGCCTGCGGCATGGCGACTCCGGCTGCACCCATGAGGAGAAGGACGAGGCCGGTCCGAACTCCGCTTCGGGCGGAGGCGCGCAGGGGTGACATCCGCATGAGGTCAGTGTGGCCTACCGGCGGAAGGCTTCACCACCCCACGCCGGAGATGGTGCCGGGGGACATGAACCATTCGTTAGGATGCCTCCGCGTCTCCGGATGAAATGCCCTGACGGGGGCATGGCTGGTGGGTGAGTCCCCGCCGGATCCTGACGCTGACGACTGTCTGGTGGTCGACGCTGCGCGGTCGCGTCGTGGCAGGCGGTGCCACTCTCGCCCTCGTGCTCGCCGGGCTGGTCCTCCTGCGCAGTGACGTCACACAGGCTCCGACACCGGAGACCTTCCATGACGGTCAGCGACCGGTCACCCGCATGGTCGACTCGATGCGGCCAACCGAGGTGGGACTGCGACTTCAGGCCCAGGTCGCCGGACAGATCACCGCGATCCGCTTCTTCAAGGGAGGACTCGCGAATGGCGGCCGTCATGTGGGGTCCCTCTGGTCGAGCACAGGCGTTCGACTCCGGCGTGTCGTCTTCATGAACGAGGATGCCGTCGGGTGGCAGCGCGCAGTCCTGGCCACCCCGCTGCCGATTGCCGCCGGACAGGAATTCGTCGTCTCCTACTTCGCCCCACGCGGGCGCTATTCGCGGACCCGTCACTACTTCGATACCCCCGTCACACAGGGCAATCTCACCGCCTTTCGTGATGCCGGGGTCATCCGCATCGGACGAGGTGGTGGGTTTCCGACCCGATCGGCCCTGGCGTCGGCCTTCTTCGTTGATGTCGTCTTCATCTCGACCCCCGTGCCGCAGGTGCCGATTGACCCGATGCCCCCCGACTCTGAGTGGCCGGGTCCGGACAACACGGGGGTTCCGCCGGGCACGCGGCTCACCGCATCCGGTCCCTTGCGCATCACTACGCCGTACGCCGTGATCGAGAACCTCCTCATCCGGGGAGGAGTGACGGTGCGTGCACCCGGTGTCGTCATTCGGCGCTGTCGCATCATCGGTGGGGTCATCGACAACGGCGATGACCCGAGCAGTTCGTACAGCACCCTCATCGAGGATGTCGAGATCGACGGCACCGGTCTGAGTGACGCTGCACGTCGACCGGGGATCGGGTACAGCGGCTTTCGCGCCGTGAGGGTCAACATTCACGATGTGGGAGTTGGGGTCAATGCCAACGGTCACAACGTCGTGCAGGATTCGTGGATCCATGACCTTGTCGTCGACGGGGATCCCGGGGCAGGTGGCACTCACAATGAGCCGATCCTGAGCAACGGCGGCACGGACATGACCTTTGTCGGCAATCGCCTTGATGCCGGAACGGAACCGAACATGTCCGGTGCGCTGGTGCTGCTCGGTGACTTCTCACAGATTCGTGATGTGCTCGTACAGGGCAACCTGCTTGAGGGCGGAGGCTATGGCCTCTATGCAGGTTCCGAGCCGAGCAAGCCGTTCCCCTACGCCGCCGACACGCGCATCCTGCAGAACGTCATCTCGACGCGCTACTTCGCCACCGGCGGCTACTGGGGGCCGGCGACGGCCTATCGCTCTGGTAACGGGAATGAATGGTCCGGCAACCTGCTGGGCTCCCAGTCTTTGTTGACGGGTGGCTAGCCGGCGCGGGCGACGAGTTCCTCGAGGTAGTCCAGGACCACCGGGTCGACGGCGCCGGGCAGCAGCCGTTCCTCGAGGTTCTCGATGGCAGCACAGTCGGTGAGGGCGCGTTCCAGATCGGGGTTGTCGAAGCCGAGACTGGTCAGTGCCCGGCGGAGCCGATCCGCAACGTCACCGGTGAGCGGAAGCTCCGCTGTCGGCGTACCAAAGAGGAGATCGTGCATGCGCATGAGCCGGGCGAGCTCGGGCACCGGGTCGGCGTGGTCGTCCACGCGCAGGTCGAGGGCGACATCGCTGCCGCCGCCGTAGCCCGCGCCCTCGCTGACCACGAGGATTCCCGCGCTCTGCCGGCCGCGCCGGTCGCCACCGGCACGATCACCGGCGAGCAAGGCGGCATGCAGCCGATCGGCAAGCGGGGAGGTCGGATCGCTGGCGTGCCAGGCCTGCTCCATGGCCGCAACCACCTCGGGTCCGGTGAGGATGTTGCCTTGGATGGCGTAGCCGTCACCGGTGCAGCCACCTGCCCATGCATGGCAGGACTCACCCGTGAAGGTCGCGGCCCGCCCATGAGCATCGACGATGCCCGCCTGACGTTGGGCACGCTCCGGATCCGCATCCGTGATGAGGGACATGACCTCGACCGCGGTGCGTCCGGAGCTGAGGTGCTCGAGGGCCTGCGGGATATAGCGGAGATTGGCGAGGGACTGGGTGGCGATCGCCCCGATCCCGGCCCGCGCACCAGGCACGACTGCACCGGCCGCGAGGAACTTGCTGGCCACCGCGACGCCCCAGGCGGTGCCGTCGGCGCTGCGGGCCACGATCGAGAAGGTCACGGAGGAACCATAGTGCGCTATGCCTTCCAGGGCGGTGAATCAGCACGTGTGCAGCCGACGGATCAGCGGTCGAGCAGGTGCACCCCGTCGGTGACATCCACGGAGAGCCGGACCCGGCCGGTGACGCAGCTCAGGACGTGTCCCCCCGCGGTGCGGTCCCGGCTGAGGCCGCTCAGATGCAGACCGGGGGCTCCCACGCCATCGAAGTCAGCGCCGGTCCGAAATCCCACGAGGTCGGCCGTCACGGCACCCAGCGGGAACTCCACCTGAGCGGCCACGACGGTGGCGAGGGGGACGTAGGGCCGAGCCTGGCGCGGGACGCTGCGGGTCAACAGGTCGGTGAAGGTCCCGCTGAGGCGCACGGCGACCACTCCGAACGTGGTGCCCGCGAGGCGGTCGATCGTTGCCGTGAGGTCGGCGCACGCGGTCCCCCGGGGCAGACGCATCGACGCATCCGCCTGGAACGGGATCGCTTGGACGAAGGGGGTGCTGCGGTTGAGTGAGACGACCGTGGGATGCCCGTTGACGCCGACGCGGTAGGGCTTCCCCTCAAGGATGATGAGTTCCCCGTTGAGCTGATTGAACGTGCCCAGACCGATGACGGTTGGACCGGGAGTCCGGCCGATGACATCGCGCAGGCGTGCGACACCGTCATAGTTGGGCTGAGTGAGATTGGTGTATGTCCCCGCCTGATCGACACGCTCGAACCCGGTGGTGGCCTGCGAGGGAGAGACAGCGAACCCGAGGAGGATGATCAGAAGAATTCCCACGCTTGAGCCACGGCGCACCGAGTCACCATAAGCCCAAGG
>CAZLHZ010000020.1:0-13384 GCA_964559285.1 uncultured Actinomycetes bacterium
GCACCTCGCGGAGCTCAAGCACGCGGCCATCACCGGCGGGAATGTCTTTGACGTCCTCATGGAGGCGGTGCGCACCTGCTCCCTCGGGCAGATCTCCGAGGCCTTCTTCGAGGTCGGGGGCCAGTACCGCCGCAATGTCTGATCTGCCATGACCGCTCCCCTGAAGATCACCTACCCACCCGACCTGCCGGTCACGCAGCGTCGGGCGGACCTCATGGCGGCGATCAGTGCCCATCAGGTTGTCATCGTGGCGGGCGAGACGGGTTCCGGGAAGACCACGCAGCTGCCGAAGATGTGTCTCGACCTCGGACGCGGCGTCCCGGATGAACGTGGCCGACCGCGGCTCATCGGACACACGCAGCCGCGCCGAATCGCAGCCCGTGCGGTGGCGGATCGGATCGCCGAGGAGCTCGGCGTCGACCTTGGATCGACTGTTGGATACCAGGTGCGATTCACCGATCGGGTGTCCGAGCAGACTCGAGTCAAGGTGATGACCGACGGGATTCTGCTCGCCGAGATCCGCCGCGACCGGGACCTGCGACGCTACGACACCCTCATCATCGATGAGGCTCACGAGCGCAGCCTCACCATTGACTTCCTCATCGGCTACCTCACGCGCCTGCTCCCCCGACGGCCTGATCTCAAGGTCATCATCACCTCTGCCACGATCGACACGGAGAAGTTCGCGGCCCACTTCGATGGTGCACCGATCATCGAGGTCTCCGGCCGCACCTACCCGGTGGAGGTGCGCTATCGCGATCCTGCCGACACACCGGATGCCGATGATGTGCAGCGCATCTGCAGCGCAGTGGACGAGCTCATCCACGAGGGACCTGGAGACGTGCTCGTCTTCGTCTCCGGCGAACGCGAGATCCGCGATGCGACCGAGGCGCTTGGCCGCAGCGTCCCCGCGGGCACCGAGATCCTCCCGCTCTACGCCCGGCTGACCGCTGCCGAGCAGCATCGGGTGTTCGCCGACCACGCTGGTCGACGAGTCGTCGTGTCGACGAATGTCGCCGAGACCTCGCTCACGGTCCCGGGCATCCGCTATGTCGTCGACACGGGGGTGGCGCGTATCTCCCGCTACAGCACACGACTCAAGGTGCAGCGACTGCCGATCGAGCCGATCTCCCAGGCCTCTGCCAACCAGCGATCCGGCCGCTGCGGACGTCTCGGACCGGGAGTGTGCATCCGGCTCTACTCTGAAGCCGACTTCGATGCGCGGCCTGCGTTCACTGAGCCGGAGATCCTGCGGACCAATCTGGCGTCCGTCCTGCTCCAGATGGCCTCGCTCAGGATCGGCTCCGTGGCCGACTTTCCCTTCGTCGATCCACCCGATCCCCGCAGCATCAGCGCTGGAATCTCCGTGCTGGAGGAGATCGGCGCCTTTGCCGCCGGTGAACGTGATGAGTCGCAACGTCTCACTGATCTGGGCCGGCGACTGTCGCGGGTGCCCTTGGACCCGCGCTTCGCACGCATGGTCCTGGAGGCGGCCGAGCAGGGCTGCCTGCATGACGTGCTGGTCATCACCGCCGCCCTCACCATCCAGGACCCACGCGAACGACCCCCGGAGCACCAGCAGGCGGCTGACCGCCAGCATGCCCGTTTCGCTGATCCCCACTCCGACTTCGCGGCCTACCTCAACCTTTGGCGCTACATCCGCGAGCAGCAGAAGGAGCTCAGCAGCAGCGCCTTTCGTCGGCTCTGCCGTGATGAGTTCCTGCACTACCTGCGCATCCGCGAGTGGCAGGACCTGGTTGCACAACTGCGTCAGGTGGCCAGTGAACTGGGCATGCGGGTGAGCATGACACCCGCATCACCGGATGCGATTCACCAGAGCCTGCTGACCGGTCTGCTCTCCCATGTCGGCCTACGTGACCAGCAGCGGCGTGACTATCTCGGGGCGCGCGGTGCACGCTTTGCCATCTGGCCAGGCTCGGGACTGGCGAAGTCCCAACCCACGTGGGTGGTGGCGGCTGAACTCGTCGAGACATCGCGACTGTGGGGTCGAGTCGTGGCACGAACCGATCCGCTCGTGGTCGAGCGCCTCGCCGGGCATCGCGTCGCGCGCACCTACAGCGAGCCGCACTGGTCGAAGCGATCCGCCGCGGTCATGGCGACCGAGCGCGTCACGCTCTACGGCATCCCCTTGGTCACCGCACGCAAGGTGACCTACTCGCGCATTGATCCGCAGTTGTGCCGGGACCTGTTCATCCGACAGGCACTCGTCCTCGGTGAATGGCAAACCCATCATGACGTCGTACGCCGTAACCGAGCGCTCCTGGAGGATGTCTCCGAACTCGAGCATCGGGCTCGCCGTCGCGACCTCATCGTCGGTGAAGAAGACCGGGTCGAGTTCTATGACGCGCGCATCCCACCCGAGGTGGTGTCCGGACGCCACTTCGACTCATGGTGGAAGAAGGCCAAGCGTGACACGCCCGAACTGCTCACGCTGACCGAGGCCGATCTCATTCGCCGTGGTGTCGAGGTGTCCACCAGCGACTTCCCAGTGCGCTGGAGCAGCGGACCGTTTGATGTCGACCTGGACTATCGCTTCTCACCCGGCGCAGAGGATGACGGCATCACCGCGCGAATCCCGATCGGAATCCTTCACCAGGTCCAGGAGCAGCAGTTCGGGCATCTTGTGCCCGGACGGCGCCTCGAGCTCATCATCGCGCTTCTGCGCACCCTTCCGAAGCAGGTGCGCACCCGATTCATCCCGGCACCCGATGTGGCGGCCGCCGTGCTGCCGACCTTGGACCTCTCCCAGCCCATGACGGTCAGCCTTGCCCGGGCACTGCGGGATGCCACCGGCATTGACGTCGATCCGCACGATTTCCGCCCCCATGACCTGCCGGCACATCTGAGGATGACGTTCTCCATTGAGGACACCGATGGACGAGTGCTCGCCACGGGCAAGGACCTGGCGGCGCTCAAGGTTGAGTTGGCGAACCGAACCCGGCAGGAGCTGTCGGCGATCGGTGCTGATCTGGAACGCGAGCAGCTGACGGACTGGCCGGAGTCCGGCGTACCCGAGGTCATCGAACGCACCTCGGGCGCAGTCACCTCGACGGGGTATCCCGCACTCGTTGATGAGGGTCCACACGGAGTGGCATTGCGCGTGCTGCCGACGCAGGACCTGCAGCGGTCAGCGATGGCCGTGGGCCTGCGGCGTCTGCTGCGGATGAACTCTCCCGTTGCTTCCGCCACGATCACGCGCCATCTGTCGAATGCGGAGAAGCTCACCCTGGCTCGCAATCCGCACGGTTCCGTCGGTGCTCTCGTCGACGATGCCGCTGATGCACTCATCGATGCTGAGCTTGATGACCTTCTCGGTGCAGGGGTCCGGATGGTGCACAGCCGCGAGGACTACGAACGACTGCTCACGCGGATGCGAGGCGTCCTTCCCGCCCGGCTGCCGATGACGCTGGTGGATGTGGAGTCGGTGCTGGCCGCGTGGGGATCGGCAACCTCCGCCGTCGCTCAGTTGAGCGCACCCCAGCTGCAGCCCGCTGCTCTCGACATGCGGGCACAGCTGGATGCTCTCGTCTACCCCGGATGCATTGCCGACCACGGTCTGGCGCGGCTTGCGGACATTCGGCGCTACCTTCGAGCAATTGAGCGGCGCGCGATCCGGGTGCCATCGGAGGCCCCGAGGGACCTCATCCGGATGGAGCAGGTCGAGCGCGTGTCAGCAGCACGTGATGCGTGGGTCCTGCGTGACGACCCACCGGTGACGGCCCGCGATCGGGTCCGCTGGATGATCGAGGAACTGCGGGTGAGCCTCTTCGCCCAGGATCTGGGGGCAAAGGGACCAATTTCTGAGCAGCGCATCGTCAAGGCAATGTCGAGTGCGTAGCACCAGTCACGCCCGGATGCGACTGCCGCGCGGGTCGTAGAGCGGACTCAGCGAGGCCCGAGCGGGGTAGGTCTGTCCCGCGATCTCGACAGCCCACTCGCCCGAGGCGATCCACTCGGCGTCCACCGGGGATCCGCGCTCGACCATCGCCAGTCCCACGGCTCCGCCAAGGGTGAACCCGTAGGACGCTGCTCGGATGTAGCCGACCGCGAGCCCGTCTCGGCGCACCACCTCCACGTGGATCATGAGCGGCTCAGGCTCGGTCACGAGCACCTGAGCCCGGCGTCTGGCGGGCGCCGGCGCCGTCACGAGTGCCGCGTGACCGCAGAAACCCTGCGGCTTGTCCATCGCCACCGCGAAGCCGAGTCCAGCCTCGAAGGGATTGTCGGTGTTATCGATGTCATGGCCGTAGTCACGGTAGGCCTTCTCCATGCGCAGGCTGGCCAAAGACTTCAGTCCGACGTGACGCAGTCCGAGGGGTGTGCCGACATCAAGCAGGTGCTCATAGGCATGCATCGCCATCTCGGTCGGGATGTAGAGCTCGTAGCCGAGCTCACCGAGATATGTGATGCGGGCACACTGCGCTCGAGCGAATCCCAGATCGATCTCGTGGACAGCCCGATAGGGGAATGCATCGTTCGACATGTCGTGACTCGTTGCCGCCTGCATCACCTCGCGTGACAGAGGTCCCTGCACATTGAGCTGCGCGTAGGCCGAGGTGAGGTCGGTGATGTCTGCGCGAGCGCCGATGCGTGCAGCCTGTCGCCGCAGCCACGCCTCGACATGGCGGTGGGCAGTGTCCGAGGCCACGACCCAGAAGCGATCCCGAGAGAGCTTGGTGACCGTGAGGTCAGCCTCGAGCAGGCCGCCCTCATTGAGCCACTGGGTGTAGGTGATGACACCGCACTCGCCGTCGACCCGGTTGGCGCAGACCCACTCAAGCAGTCGTCCGGCATCCGGTCCCTGCACCTGGAACTTCGACATGAAGGACATGTCCATCAACCCGACGCCGGTGCGCACCGTCTCGTGCTCGGTCCGCCAGTAGTCGAACCAGTTCTGCCGGCCCCAGGACAGCTTCTCGATCTGCGGCGCCACTCCCGCGGGGGCGAACCAGTCAGCCCCCTCCCAGCCGCTCACATCCCGGAAGTAGGCACCGGCTGCAGCGAGGCGTTCATGGATCGCGGAGCGCTTGATGCCCCGTGCCGTCTGCATCGAGCGGCCCGGATAGTGCGCCTGATAGACCATCCCGAGGGATTCCACCGTGCGACTCGCGCGGTAGGCCGGATTGGACTGGTAGGGATGGAGTCGATCCACGGCCATGCCGGTGACGTCCACATCCGGACGCCCGTCGATGATCCACTGGGCGACAGCGCGCCCGAGCCCTCCTCCGGTGAGGATGCCGATCGAGTTGAGGCCGGCCGCGATGAAGAGTCCATCGACTTCCGGCGCCTCCCCCACGATGGGGGCCAGATCGGGAGTGAACGACTCTGGTCCGCAGAAGAACGTCCGGATCCCGGCATCGGCCACGGCGGGCACGCGTGACATCGCGGTCGCCAGATGGGGCGCCATCCGATCCCAGTCGGGTGGGATCTGGCCGAAGGAGAAATCTGTGGGAATGCTGCCGACATTCCACGGCGCACACTCGGGCTCGAACAGCCCGATCATGAGGCCCCCGACCTCCTCGCGGTAGTAGCCGAAGCGTGACGGATCCTCGAGCACCGGCCATGCCGGATCGATGCCCTCCATCGCCTCCGTGATGAGGTAGTAGTGCTCAGCCGCCTGCAGCGGGACACTCACCCCGATCGACTGCGCGAGCTGCCGAGTCCACATACCCGCGCTGAGGACAGCGGTCTCGCACTCGATGGTGGCCTCGTCGGTGTGCACGCCCACGACTCGCCCATCACGGACCTCGACGCCGGTCGCGGCCACCCCTTCGATGACCTGAACCCCACGCATCCGCGCCCCACGCGCCAGTGACATCGTCGCATCGACCGGATTGACCCTGCCGTCATCGGGCACGTAGAAGCCTGCGTGGATGTCGCTGACATCAGCAAGCGGGAAGAGCTCGGCCACCTCGCGCGGGGAGATCTCATGGACATCGACTCCGCAGAGTCGATTGAAGGCGGCGACCCGCCGGTACTCCTCCAGCCGGTCCTCGTCCGCAGCCACCTCGATGAAGCCGACCGGCTTGAATCCCGTCGACAGACCGGTCTCGGCTTCCAGCCGCGCGTAGAGGTCCCGGGTGTAGCGCCGCATCGAGGTCGAGGTCTCTGACATGGACCCGAACGTCACCATGAGTCCGGCTGCATGCCAGGTCGTGCCCGACGTCAGTCGGTCTCGCTCCAGGAGCACGACGTCCGGGCAGCCCAGCTTGGCCAAGTGGTAGGCGATCGAGGTCCCGATGATGCCCCCGCCCACGACGACGACCTGCACACGGGACGGGACCGTGGCCCCGTCACTCGGCACTGGTGCGCCCCGTGGTTCGCTCCCAATCACTGAGGTGCTGCTCAAGGGCCTTCATGATCTCGAAAACCTGTCCCGGTGGGATGCGCACCCGCGAGACGATGCGCGCGGAGATGTGGGTAGTGACCTCACCGCTGGCACTGTCCTCAATCTGCTGCGGAGGGCCGGTCATGGCCGCGAAGTCGAGGGTGAACACGTCATCGGAGTGCCAGACGCTGACGAAGTCGGCAAAGACGCCACCTGCCGCCTCAGCGGGGAACTCGATCGAGATCTCGGTCATGAGGCGACGCTACTCCCCCGCAGATGCCTGCGCCTCGACTAGATTCATCGGGTGCCTCCGACCGTGCCGCCGATCGACTGGGACACCCTCATCATCGCTGCCCGCGAGGCGATGGCCCGTGCCTACGCTCCCTACTCACGATTCCCGGTCGGGGCAGCCGCATGGGTCGACGATGGTCGCCTCGTCGCGGGATGCAATGTCGAGAATGCCTCGCTCGGTCTCACCCTGTGCGCCGAATGCGGATTGGTGAGCGACCTGCATCGCACCGGTGGCGGTCGACTCGTCGCCTTCGCGTGCGTCGACAGTGCCGGATCGGCCCTCATGCCCTGTGGTCGATGCCGTCAACTGCTGTGGGAGCACGCGGGGCCCGACCTGCCGATCTGGGCCGGTGAGACAATCCGGCGACTCAGCGATCTACTCCCGCACGCCTTCGACGCGCACACGATGCATCCCTGAGCTCTCCCGAACCGCCATCGTGATGTGACCGATGACAACCACAACGATTGCGAGAGCGAGCCAGTCATGCACGAAGGTCGCTCCCGTCCGCCATGCATCGGGGTAGGGAACCACCGCATGCATGACCGCGCCGGTCATGAGCATGACGCCGCTCCAGCCGATCGTGAACGCGGTGTTGAGCTTCTGCCCAGCATTGAAGCGACCCGTCCCCGAGAGGTCCCGGCCGCGTGACTTCAGCCATCTCCAGTCGCCCGGGGTGAAACGGTCGATGAGCCGCGCATCTCGGCGTACCGCAGCGAAGGCAAAGGACAGCAGGATCGTGGGCACGAGGGCGTAGCCCGCGACCAGATGGATCGAGCGGGCCAGCGCCCGCTGGCCGATGATGGCGCTGAGATCGGGGATGTAGAGCGCGGCAGCAGTCGCGAGCAGCGCGAACGTCTCGACCGCGATCACTGCGTGCATGACGACCTGCGCGCGGGTGAAGCGCGGTGTGGTGCTGCCAGCTGGCGCGTCAGACTGGCTCATCCGACCTCCCGTTGGACGCGCCAATCCAGGCGTCGACGTCGTAGCCGCGCTCCTCCCAGTAGCCCGGGATGACCTGATCGACGACCTCGATGCCATCGAGCCACTTGAGCGACTTGTAGCCGTACATCGGAGCGACGTAGAGTCGAATCGGACCACCGTGCTGCCGCTGGACCGGACCACCGAGCATGGACGTCGCCACCAGCACGTCATCGCGCAGTGCCTGCTCCATCGTCAGCGACTCGGTGTAGACCCCATCGGCAGACGTAAAGCGCACGGCAAGACCACGCGACTGAGGCTCACAGGCCGCGAGGAGATCACGGAGCAGCACTCCCGACCACGCGACATTCTCAACGCGCCAGCCGGTGACGCACTGGAAGTCCTTCGTCATCGAGGTCTGCGGCAGGTCGGCGAGGTCCGACAGGGTGAGCATGCGTGGTTCATCCACGAGACCGCTGACGCGCAGCACCGCGGCCTCCGGCGCGATATCCGGCGTGGGCGAGACGACCGAGTACAGGCGGAACCCACCGGCAGCCGGCAGGATTGCGGCGACTGGACCGCCGATGCCACCACCGGCGCGCGACACTGCCTCTGCAAGCGGCTTGCCGAAGGCAATGCCGAGCGCCCCAAGCCCGAGCATGCCCAGCACGATGCGCCGACCGACCCGGGTGCCCTCCTCCATGACCACATGAGACCACGGTCTTCCCCTCCATGCAGCACGCACCTGGCAGCACGCGACTGGCAGACTGCCGATGTGCCCACGCCCGCGGTGACCGAGACCGACCTGCGTCGCCACGCTCCCCTGCTCGATGCGTATCTCACCTTCCTTGACGGACCGGCGGTGCCCTTCACGATTCCCGGCCATAAGAGACGTGACCTCGTCGGTCGCGTGACTGCCGGAGATGTCCCGCTCTATGGCGGTGCGGACACCATGAAACTCAGCCACGGAGTCCTCGCACAGGCCGAGCAGCTCGGTGCCCAGTTCTGGGGTGCGGATGTCTGCCGCTACTCCGTCGGCGGTTCCACGCACGCGAACCAGGCGATCATGCTGTCCCTTGGTCAGCCGGGTGACACCGTCGTCGTCCCACGCACCCTGCATCGCTCACTGCTCACCGGGCTGGTGCTCGCAGGGTTGGAGCCCGCGTGGCTGCGGCCGCAGCTCGACGACCGCACCGGTCTGCCCATGGGCGTCACCGCTGAGGAGGTACGCCGCACCCTGGCACTGCATCCGCATGCTGTCGCTGTCGTCGCGGTCGACCCGTCCTACGTCGGAACGACCGGTGACCTCGCTGGAGTCGCCGAGATCGCACATGAGGTGCACATCCCCCTTGTCGTCGACTGTGCGTGGGCCGCCCACCTCGGCCAGCATCCACTGCTGCCCCCACATCCGATCGCTGTCGGTGCTGACGCCGTCATCACCAGTGCGCACAAGGCACTGCCCGCCTTCTCCCAGGGCGCGATCCTGCTGGCGCGCACCGAGCGACTGGATGCGGCCCGACTCGATGCCGGATTCGAGGCGACGCACACGACGAGTCCGAGTGCGGCGATCCTCGCCAGCATCGATGCAGCACGCGCCCTGCTTGCCCTTGAGGGGCCGCGCCTCGTGGACGACGTCATCGCGCTGGTCACCGGGGCTCGGCAGCGACTCGGCGAGGTCGAGGGACTCACCGTGCTCTCCGGCCCGGGAGTGGAGCCCACCAAGCTCGTGCTGCTGCTTGCCGGAACCGGCGCCCATGGCATCGACATCGAGCGTGACCTCATCGAGCTCGGGCTGCCGGTGGAGAATGCCGACCGCGACACGATTGTCGCCATGGTGACCATCGCCGACGACGAACGTTCTGTTGATGCTCTCGTGACGGCACTCCTCGTGCTCATCGAGAAGCATCGTGCACAGCCGAGAACCCTGCGACCTTCGGCCGCGTGGACCGTGGAGCCGGAGGTTGCCGTGTCACCGCGCGAGGCCTTCTTCGCTCGACGCGTTGCAGTGCCGCTGCGCGAGTCAAGTGGTCGTGTCAGCTGCGAGCTCATTGCGCCCTATCCGCCCGGCGTGCCGGTCATTGCTCCTGGAGAGCGGATCACGGATGCGGTGATTGACGCCCTGCTGTCAGCGAGGTCCGACGGTGTCCGGATCGCCTACGCCGCCGACCCATCGCTCGCCAGCATCCTCGTCATGGCGTGACCGTCACGAGCATCGGGCGCAGAGCCCGAAGAGCTCCACAGTGTGACTCACGGCGGTGAATCCGTGATCCTGCGCCACCTTCTCCGCCCAGCGCTCCACCGCTGGACCCGCGACCTCGACCGCCACACCGCAGGACCGACATACGAGGTGGTGATGGTGATCCGAACTGCATCGGCGATACATCGCCTCACCGTCATCTCGCAGGATGACGTCGACCTCACCGGCTGCTGCAAGTGCCTGCAGGGTGCGATAGACCGTGGCTAAGCCGACGCGCTGCCCACGCGAGCGCATGAGTTCGTGCAGTTCCTGTGCAGACCGGAAATCCTCGCTCGCGTCCAGCATCTCCGCGACCGCTGATCGCTGCTTCGTCGTGCGCACGCCGATCCCGGGACGTCCTTCACCCTCGCTCATCCCGACCGCGCCCTTTGACGCAGACGACGTGCCGGCACGGCAATCGCAGCACAGCTGATGAACACAAGGAGGGCGAGGATGACGATGGTCGGTCCCGGGGGCGTGTCGAGGTAGAACGAGCTGCCGAGACCGAACACGCTCGCAGCAACACCGATGATGACCGCGACACCTGTTGTGCTGCGGAAGGACCGCGTGAACTGCTGTGCCGCGGCCACCGGCACGATCATGATCGCGCTCACCAGGAGCAGGCCCACCGTGCGCATGCCGACGACGACGGATACGGATGCCAGCACGGTGAGAAGCATGCTGATGCGTGTGGTGCGCACGCCCTGGACGTGCGCCAGATCTGAGTCGAGCGCCATGAGGAACAGGTCGCGTCCGAACATCAGGATGATGATGAGCACGACGGCAACCGCACCGACCAGCCACCACATGTCTGCGGTGGAGACCGTCGACAGGGAGCCGAAGAGGTACTGGTTGAGAGCGGTCGAGGCCCCGGTCGCCAGGGACGCCAGCAGCACACCGCCTGAGATGCCGCCGTAGAAGACGAGGGCCAGGGCGAGATCGCCCGCGGTGCGACTGCGGGCACGGATGAGCTCCAGAACGACCGCTCCCGCCGCAGCGACGATGAGCGCTGTCGGCACCGGCGCACTGCCAACGAGGAAGGCCAAGCCGACTCCGGTGAGGGCCACGTGTCCCATGCCGTCACCGAGAAGTGCAAGTCGACGCTGGACGAGGAACACCCCGATGAGCGGTGCCACGAGACCGACAAGGGCTGCCGCAACGATCGCACGCTGCATGAAGTCAAAGGCGAGGGGATTCATCGCTCACGACTCCAGGAGCGGAGTCAGTGGTGCAGATCGTGGGGCCACGTCCTCGCTGTGATGCCACACGTGATCGCGAAGTCCCTCCGGCACCGGCGGTGGACCGTCATAGCGGATGGACCCCTGTCCGCTGCGATCGAGTACGAGGACACGCGACGCGAGATCAGCGAACTCCCCGAGTTCGTGCGTCACGAGGATGATCGTGCTGCCGGCATCGCGCAGGCTCCGGAAGGTGCTGGCAATGCGGGCCTGCGTCTCGGCATCCACCCCTGCCGTCGGCTCGTCGAGGATGAAGAGGTCGGCCCCCTTCGCCAGTGCCGCAGCAATGAGGACGCGCCGCTGCTGACCGCCGGACAGGGCATCAACCCGATCCCGTCGACGGTGCCCGAGGCCGACGGTCTCCAGCGCCGCCGTCACCCGCTCCCGTCGTGCCGTGCCACCGCGTCGGAATCGCCGATCCGGGGTGAAGCAGGCAGCAGCCACGACCTCCTCCACTGACACCGGGACCGCTCCGGCCGACAGGAGTCGCTGCGGCACATAGGCAATCCGGCGCCAGTCGCGCAGATCGGCGATGAGCGTCCCGTGAGCGAGCACCTCGCCCGAGGTTACCGGGACCAGGCCGAGCATGGTGCGAATGAGCGTGCTCTTGCCGGAGCCGTTCTCACCGAGGATCGCGATGAACTCCCCGCAGTCGATCTGCAGGTCCACGTGCCTGAGGACCCGGTCACCGTCGTACGCCACATTGACGTCCGTCAGGGTGAAGGCGCTGGAGGTGGTGGTCACGTGCACTGCTGCCCTGCGACGAGAGTGGCGAGGTTCGACTCCATGAGCGTCAGGTAGGTCGCGTCTGATCCCGGCACGAGTCCCTCGATGGGATCGAGCACGGCGGTGGAGGCGCCCGTCTCAGCTGCGATCGTCTGCGCGATCTTCGGATCAACCAGCGTTTCGTAGTAGATGGTCGTGATGCCGTGGTCGCGGACGAACGCACTCACCTCGGCGATGGTCGCGGGAGAGGGCTCGGCATCGGGCGACAGTCCGGAGATTCCGACCTGCGTGAAGCCGTAGGCACGCGCAAGGTAGCCGAATGCCTCGTGGGAGACGACAAGGTCGCGACTGGTGCAGGTCGCTGTGGCGGCCTTCCATGCGGAGTTGAGCTCACTCATCTCCTGGCTGAACTTCTTCGCGGACTCGGCGATGCCCGTGGACTCATCTGGGAGGAGTGTGCTGAGCCGTTCCGCGATGGCCTCGCCAATCTGGTCCATCGCGAGAGGGTCGAGCCAGATGTGCGGGTCGGTCGAGAGTTCACCGTGCTCCCCCTCCCCAGCATGTTCGCCCTCGTGCGCGTCGTGCCCTGCACCCACGGATAGCACCTCCACCACATCGAGGACATCGAGGGCGCGATCCGCTGCCTGCTGGGCGACGGCCTCGTCCAGTGCGGGCTGGAATCCGGAGATGTAGACGACGAGGTCGGCTTGAGCGATCCTCGCGACCTGCTGCGGGGTGAGCTCAAGGTCGTGTGGCTCTGCGCCCGGTGGCGTCAGGTTGGTGACCGAGACAGTCGCGTCACCGATCTGCTCGGCAGCGAACTGGAGGGGATAGAACCCAGCAACGACGGTGAGTCGTTCCGGCACCGGGACGCTCGACGAGGCGGCACTGCCACCGGATCCGCATGCCGCGAGTGCGAGCGACGCCATCGCGGCAAGACCACCGATCACCATCGCCCGACGACGCTCGGTCGCCCTGAGTCGCGTCTTCATACCTCACAGTATGCAGCTAATTGATAATGGTTGTCAATATTGACTGGACCCCCGCCGGTGATATCCCGATGTGACTCGAGGGACAGCAGCGACCACGTGCATCGTCTGAGACGCACGTGACCCACGGGAGTCGGCCGCATGAGAAATTCGGCGTGTTGCACCCACCCCTGCCTTCACGATCGCGACGCTGCTCACTACTGTCCGCGCATGACCACCACCAATCCTCAGCCGCCCACCACCACGGCCGGCTCCACCAGCGCCATTGACCGCTGGTTCCACCTGACCGCCCGCGGATCGACCTACGGTCGCGAGGTACGTGGCGGTGTCGTCACGTTCTTCACCCTGGCCTACATCGTCGTCCTGAATCCGCTCATCATCGGCACCGCCATGGACGTCAGCGGCAAGCTGATCGGCGGGAACGCAGCGGACCCCGCCGGCACGGGAATGGCGATCACCATGGTTGCCGCCGTCACGGCCCTCGTTGCCGGTGTCATGACGATCCTCATGGGCGTCATCGGCCGCTTCCCGATCGCGATCGCGGCCGGACTCGGTCTCAACGGCTTCCTTGCCTTCACGCTCGCACCGAAGATGACCTGGGCCGATGCCATGGGCCTTGTCGTGCTCGAGGGCGTC
>CAZLHZ010000021.1:0-3128 GCA_964559285.1 uncultured Actinomycetes bacterium
GAGACAGCCTATCGCCTCCCGGTGTAGCGGGTCGCTCAGTTCCAGCACGGAGAGTCCGGCGATGGACTCGATGATCGTCTCAAGCTTGTCAGACATGCGTAAATTCCTTTACCAAAATTGTGTTTAAGAGTAACTTCGATTAACGGAGACGGGGCTTGGGCGCCCGCGCCGTCCTTTTGCTTGCGAATCTGGTCGAGGACGTTGACCACGCTGCGCGGCACGGCATTGAGCGTACCGACGAAGGCGCTGAGCGGCGCGGCGATGGCGCCCACCACCTGGCCAAGCAAGACTTCGCGCGGCGGCAGGTCGGCCAGAGCGGCCAACTGCGCGTCGTTCACGACACGGCCCTGGAGCACGCCGCCGCGAACCTTCACGAACTGCACGTCCTTGGAGAATTCCTTCAGGATCTTGGCCGGGGTGACCGGGTCCTTCGAGAACGCCCACGTGGTGGGACCTTCCATGTAACCCGCGGCGTCGCCGAGGCCCAACTCATCAAGGGCGCGCTTGGCCAAGGTGTTCTTGTACACCTTGTACTCGCAGCCGGCGTCGCGCAGCTTCTTGCGAAGTGCCGTCACCGCTTCCACCTTGATGCCAACGTACTGCGTGGCAATCGCGATGTCATTACCCTCAAGGCGTTCCTTGATCTCCGCTACGGATGCGATTTTCTCTGCTGTAGGCAAGTGAATTCACCTCCTCTCGTTGATGTGGACCAAACAAAAAGGTCCCGTGTTTGCCATCGAGACAAACACGGGACACGCAATCTCAGGTTGAGGGACACCGCAGCAGCGGTGTACACCATTTTGAGCGCGCGCTCCCCACGGTCTCTGCAGGCTGGATTAAGGCCCCGAAGGGCCGCCGGCGTTCTACGACACAATGGTTGCGCCAAAACGAGCCGGGAGAATAGCAAACAGCGGGAGGGTGTGTCAAGGCGGCGCTGGCGGCGGTTCAGCATCTGGCGCTCGCCAGCGCGAACCACTCCCAGCAGAATAGTATCGCCGCAAGACCACAAGCAAGCGGCACGGCAACATGTGGTGCCGCCGCCCCGGCTGAGAGGCATGTCAGCCGCCGGCGAATAAGTCCTTGCGCCGGGGCGTTTGGATAGGTATCGTTTCAGTTCGCGGTCTTTTGCGTAGATCGCCGTGACATTGGACCCCTGCAACCACAAGGAGAGGAATCGTGGCGTACAGCGTTCCTGATCTTACTTATGCGTTTAACGCACTCGAACCGCACATTGACGCGCGCACCATGGAGATTCATCACGACAAGCACCACGCTGCGTACGTGAAGAACCTGAATGACGCGCTCGTTGGGCTGGATAACATTTCCTCGCAGCCGATTGAGGAAGTGCTGAAGAACATCAACGATGTTCCGGAAGACAAGCGTCAGGTCGTCATCAACAATGGCGGCGGTCACGCGAACCACACCTTCTTCTGGGAAATCATCGGCCCGAATGGCGGCGGTGAACCCACCGGCGATCTGGCCGACGCCATCAACCACACCTTCACCGACTTCGCCACTTTCAAGGGCAAGTTCGGCGAGGCAGCCACCAAGCGCTTTGGCAGTGGCTGGGCCTGGCTGGTTGTGGGCGCGGACAAGAAGCTGGAAGTGATCAGCTCCGCGAATCAGGATTCCCCGCTGATGCAGGGCAAGACCCCGATTCTTGGCCTGGACGTGTGGGAACACGCCTACTACCTCAACTACCAGAACCGCCGCCCGGACTATATCGCCGCGGCGTGGAACGTGTTCGTGTGGGACAAGGTTGCGGAGAAGTTCGACGCCGCCATGGGCTGAGCCCGCGCGCGACATCAACAGCAATAAAGAACCGGGCCGCCTCTGTTGAGGCGGCCCGGTTTGTTTCGTCCAAGCTCAGGTATGCCGCGCGTGCAGCTTCGCAGTGGGGGTGATCACCGTGTCGTGAAAATCGTGCGCTTCACCGAGGGTAACACCGGAGAGCACCACGCAGCGCTCCAGGTGAATGGGCGAGGAGATGGTCACCCCGTCGCCAATGACCGAGTCCTTCAAGGTGACCCCCGGGTGGAGCGTGCACCCCTTGCCCACCACCTGGTCGACTCCCAGCCGCGCCATCTCCATCTGGCAACAGGTGATGAGGTCGCGAATGAAGGTGACGTTCATGTCGAACTTCACCACCGATGCCGCGCGCACCGTGTACTCGAGGTCCATCAGGATCTGGATGGAGTCCGTCAGCTCATACTCATCGCGCATCGCCGTGCGGGGCGTGCGGCGGATGGCGTCGAAGATGGGCAGGTCGAAGAGATAAAGCCCGCAGCCCTTGAGCATGCTGTTGACGAAGCGGGGTTTCTCGATGACCCGGCGCACGGTGCCATCCTCGCGCAACTGCACAGAGAAGTTTTTCTTCACTTCGTTTACGTCGGCTTCTTCCTTTACCGACAGGACCGCCGCCGGATGGTGCTCATCGAAGATTTCCAGCATGCGCTGCAGTTCGTCGAACTGGAAGTAGAGGTCGCCAAGGAAGAGCACGAAGGGGCGGTCCACGTGTCGCTCGAGCTGGCCCACGGCATGCGCGAGACCCAGCCGCTGCTGCTGTTCCACATAGCGGATGCGCACGCCAAAGGCTGAACCATCGCCCAGATGCTGGGTTATCACATGCCCCAGATGACCAATGACGATGATGACATCGTCGATGCCGAGAGCGCGCAGGTGCTCAAGCTGATACACGAGAATCGGCTTGTTGCAGATGGGGGCGATGGGCTTGGGAATCTGCTCGCCAAAGGGTCCCATGCGGCTGCCGTGTCCCGCCGCCAAGATGACACCCTGATATTTCGCGTTGCTCATGCCGGAGTTCCTTGTGCGCCTGTTGGCTTGTGCCTGGCGCTGCGCGTCAGCTTCTTGCCGAGCAGCCGCAGCGAAGCTGCGGCACCGAGCAGCATCATGTAGAGCGTGAGCACAAAGTACATGAGGGAGTGGTGGTAATAGGTGGCGAAGGTCTGCTTCCAGCCCATCTGGGTGTAGAGGTAGTACCCGGGCCAGGCGGCCATCAACAATGCCATCACGCCGAGCGCGCGCGACGGGCGGTTGAGATAGGGCGAGAAGAAGAGCAGCGGCACGAGCAGCATGATGAAGTAATAGTAGGTGGCCGACACCAGGAA
>CAZLHZ010000021.1:3173-13040 GCA_964559285.1 uncultured Actinomycetes bacterium
CAATGAGCAGGATCAGGTTGTAGATGCCGCGCTTTTCCTGCCGGTGAATTGAACTGCGGGTAACCACCGCGTTGTCCTTGAACTCCTTCCAGAAGGTATCCGACAGATCGGCGCCCGGCTCGCGATAGCGAATGCGCTCGAAGGAACCGGAATCGCGAATCTTCTCGAAGGCGGGAGAATTGCGCACGGCCTCATCGGGTCCACGCAGTTCATTCATGAGTCCGCCGAGGAACCCCGCAGGCGGGGCAGCGGCCGCCTGCTCGCCGTGCACCCAACCGGTCTCGCCCTTCTCCGCGCGCTGCCATCCCGCCCAGAGCGGGCGCTTGCCGCCCACGCCAATGAACCAATACTTGAAGCCCACACGCCAGGGCGAAATGTCGGTGTTGTGCTTGCCAATCTTCTGCGCATATTCACCGAAGACGGTCATGCCGCCGTCGAAGTGCTCCGCCAGGAAGTTGCCCACCTTGCGTTTCAACGAGCCTTCTTCGCCGATCTTGTCCTTGTAGTTCAGCGGCGCGTGCGCGGGCTTTACGGCGGAGTGATAGAAGAACGCGGCCGTTACCAGTATCCCCACCGTGGCGGCGGCTGTAGTGAAGAAGCTGAGGTAGCGACGCGGGACGTTGCGGGTCCACCAGCCCCAGAGAATCACCACGCCGAGCAGCAGGATGCCTGCCGTGGCAACGCCGAAGCCGAACTTCAGGGCAAGCTGGAAGGTGTTGCCAAGTTCAAGCGCCGGACCACCCGGCACGGCAGGCTCGGTGAGCTTGGATACAATCTTCGGCCCCAGCCCCAGCAGCCCCGCAACCATGCCCACAGCGGCAGCCAGAAAGGCCACCACTGCGCCGGGGGCCTTGGTCTTTTCCAGGTACACCGGCAACGCGCCGATGGCGTGCCATGCCAGCTTGGCGCCCACGCCAAAGAAGAACACGGCGGGGAACACGCGGCTGAGGCAGGAGTACGCGATGAAGGAACCTGCCAGGGCGTACTGATCCTTCTTGAGCAGGCAGATGCCGATGATGAGCGACATGGTGAAGTCGGTGCGCAGGTAGGCGCCCTTCATGTGGCTGTAACTCATGACGTAGCTGGTGCCCAGCACGATGAGCATGAGGAAGGCCGCGCGCAGTCCGAAGGCCCACACCACGCAGCTCGTGGCCAGCGTGATAAGCATCACATCCACCAGCGCCAGGAACAGCATGCCGTTCGGCTCGTCGGGGTAGATGTCTCCGCCAAAGATCCACGCCGTCACCCCGCGATAGGCGCGCACGGGGTAGTCCACAATCGCGGGAGCAGGATCGGTGGTGCTGATGTTCTCGCTCAGGATGCCGCCCACCAGCATGGTCCACACGGGTGTAGCGTTATAGCCCTTGTCGGAGATCATGTCGCTGAACCGGGTGGGCGTCAGCTTGGTCTTGAACCAGCGGATGTCCATCAGGAATTCCTGCCAGCGCGGGGAATCCACCCCCTCCGCGCCAAACAGTGCGATGTACTTGTCCTTGTCGGCAAGCACCGTCTTGCTGTCCACCTTCACACCGGTGACGAGGTCGCGAATCTGGGTCTTGTTGAACTGCTTGCCCGTCTGATCGTCGGCAATCAGGCTCGCGTTGTACATGTTGAAGTAGCCCACCTCGGGCGAGTACTTCGAGCCGATGTAGTAGTGGTAGAACTCGTAGGCATTCACAAACGCGCCGTAGCGCCACTTGCCCCAGCTCAGGTAGTTGCCCACCGCCATATAGGCCAGCCCGGCAAGCAGGATGGCAATGAGCACCTGGTAGCCGAAGTTCACCGCCTTGGCCCTGGGAGCCATGCTGCGCACGGAGTAGCAGAGGGTGGAAATGCCCACCAGAATGGTGGCCGAAATGGGCACCGCATACTTGAGGTTCAACGACCAGGTAGGCCACCAGACGTTGTTCACCAAGTAGTAGAGGGCGATGAAGAACGGAATGTGCAGCGCAAGCAGCAGGCCCATGAGCACGTCGGCGGTTGGCGCCAGCGCCTTGTTTCCGCGCAGGCCGGCGGCAACCATGGTCAACAAGATAAAGCCCGCGGCGATGGCGGCCACTTGCCAGTGCAGGGGGTGCGCCTGGCTGTAGGCCAGCAACTGGGCATTCCACTGCGCGCCGTAGGCGTGGGTGATGGCCAGCACGCTCAACGGAAGGAGCAACAGAAGGAATGCAGCGAAGAGCCCCACGAACACCCCGAGTGCGCTATCCTTGCGCTTCGAGGCGGATTGCAGGATCATGAGCACGCCTGTCGCGAGGAGCAGCAGACAGGAAATGACCGGCAGCCAACGGTAGAGCTGATACTGATCCACCGCGAGATAGAAGGGTTCCAGGTTAGGAATCACCGGACTCTCCCCAAACGGGCGCGCGCCCGACAAGTTGTACTGAAAGACCTTAGCCTAACAAGGCAGCCCGAGAAATGTAAAAGTAAGCCCCGCCCCTAACGGCGGTGCACGGAGTCTCCCCGATGCGGTTTCGACGTTCCATCCACCTGCCCTGCGCCATGGAAGCCTGCATGGTGCATTTGCTCGACCCGCGCCTCATGGTGCATGTCGCCGCGCCGGTGGTGCAGTTTCGCTTTATCGATCCCCCCAATCTCCCCTCTTCGTGGAAGGAGCGCAGTTATGACGTGGGCCTGCGGCTCTTCGGGCGCTTTCCCCTGGGCCGGCAGACCATCCGCATCTCCGTGGTGAGCTGGACGCCGGAACGCGTGGAGATGCGCGACAACGGATCCAGCGCGCGCATTGCCCGGTGGGACCACCATATCCTCCTCGCGCCGCGCGGCAACGGCTGCACCTACACCGACGCGCTCGACATTGACGCGGGCGTTTTGACTCCGCTGGTGTGGCTCTTCGCGTGGTTCTTCTTCGGCCATCGCCAGCGACGCCTCAAACGGCTCGCAAAGTCGGGCTTCCACTTCTGCGGCTAACCGGCGCGGTGTTCCCGGGCGGCCTGCCCGTTACCCGAGCTTGATCGCGGCGAAGGCCTCCAGCGCCTTGTCGCGGGCCTCGCCGTGGTCCACCATCGGGTGGGGATAGTCGCGGCCCAGGCGGATGCCCGCCGAGCGCAGCTCTATGTCGCTGGCCTTGCAGGGCTCGTGGCGCAGCTTGGGCGGCAGCGCGGCCAGCTCGGGCAGGTAGGCAGAAAGGTAGGCTCCGTCCGCGTCGAACTTCAGCCCCTGAAGCACGGGGTTGACCACGCGGAAATAGGGCGCGGCGTCCGCGCCGCAGCCTGCGGTCCACTGCCAACCCAGGGTGTTGTTCGCCAGGTCGGCGTCCACCAGCGTATCCCAGAACCACGCCGCACCCGCCTGCCAGGGCAGGCGCAGATCCTTCACGAGGAAACTCGCCACCACCATGCGCACGCGGTTGTGCATCCAGCCGGTGTGCCAGAGCTCGCGCATGCCGGCGTCGACCAGCGGGTAGCCGGTGCGGCCGCGCTGCCACGCGCGGAGCGCGGCCGGGTCGGTGCGCCACGGGAACTGCTTGAACTCCGCTCGGAGCGGCTCGTCGGCCGTGCGCGGGAAGTTCGCCAGCACGTGGTGCGCGAACTCGCGCCAGCCGAGCTCCGAGCGGAACTTGTCCGCGCTGCGGCCGAACGCGGCATCGCCCCGCTGCATCGCATCGGTCACGGCGTGCCACGCCTGGCGCGGGCCGATCTCGCCGAAGTGGAGGTGCGGCGAGAGGCGCGACGTGTCCGGGCGCCACGGGAAGTCGCGCCCGTCGGCGTAGCGCGCGACGGCGCCGCCCAGGAACACCTGCAGCCGCGCCGCGGCGCCGGCCTCGCCTGGCGTCCACTCTGCCGCCATGCCGCCGTCCCATGCGATGGTGGGCCGCAGGCCGAGCGAATCGATCGTGACGCCCCCGGGGGCGCGCTCCGGCGCGCGCAGCGCCGTCGGCGCGGGGTGCGGCCGCTCCGGCTCGCGGATCGCGCGGCACGCCTTCCAGAACGGCGTGAACACCTTGTAGGGCATGCCGCTCCCCGTGCGCGGCTCGTGCGGCTCGTACAGCAGCGCCGAGTTGAAGCTCGCGGCGCCGATCCCGGCCGCCTCGAGGGCATCGATCACCTGCTCCTCCTGGCGCACGGCCGCGGGCTCGTAGCGCCGCGACCAGTGCACGCGCTGCGCGCCGCAGGCGCGCGCGAGCCCGGGCAGGACGCGCACCGGGTCGCCCACGTGGACGTGGAGCGGCGAACCGAGCGCCGCGAGCTGCGCGGCGAGCGCGCGCAGCGACCGGTCGAGCCACCACCGGGTGGCGGCGCCGGGCGCCCAGTGGCCCTCGGACTCCGGGTGCCACACGAACACTGGCAGGACGGGCCCCGCCTCCGCCGCCGCGAGCAGTGCCGGATGGTCGGACGTGCGCAGGTCCTGGCGGAACCAGACGATCGTGGTCATGCGAACCTCCCGGTCTCGAAGCGGAACGCGGCGTCGAGCGTCGGCAGCGACCACTCGAAGCCCGCCGCGCGCAGCCTGGACGGCGCGACGAACGCGCCCTCGAGGAGCAGCCGCTCGCCCATCTCGCCGAACATCGCCTTCACCGCCATCGCGGGAAGCGGCGTGCATGCCGGGCGCCCGAGCACCCGGCCGAGCGCGTGCCCGAAGTCGCGGTTGGAGCAGGCCCCGGGCGCGACCGCATTCACGGCCCCCTCGAGCCGCCCCGCGATCGCCCAGCGCAGCACGCCGAGCAGGTCGTCCAGATCGATCCAGCTCATCCCCTGCTCCCCGCTTCCCACCGGGCCGCCCATCCCCATGCGGAACGGCGTCAGCAGCTTCGCCAGTGCACCGCCGCGCGCGCTCAGGACCACGCCGATCCGCACGTGCACCACGCGGATGCCGGCGTCGCGCGCCGCATCCGCCGCACGCTCCCAGGCCTCGCAGGTCTCGGCAAGGAATCCCTCGCCGCGCGGCGAGGATTCATCCACGGCGGACGGCCCCGGCCGATTGCCGTAGTAACCGATCGCGCTTGCGCACACCAGCACCTTCGGCCTGCGCTGCAGGCCCGCGAGCGTGCGCGCCAGCGCCGCCGTGCCGTCGACGCGGCTCGCGACGATCTCGCGCTTTCGCGCATCGGTCCAGCGCCCGTCGGCGATGCCCGCGCCGGCCAGGTGCACGACCGCATCCAGCCCCTCCAGCGCCTTCGCGTCGAACGTGCCCGTGCGCGCGTCCCAGGCGACGTCGCCTCGCGCATGGTCCGCCTTGCCCCGCACGATGCGCCGCACGTCGTGTCCCGCGGTCGTCAGGAACGGGACCAGGGCGCCGCCGACCATGCCATTCGCGCCGCTCACCGCCACGTGCAGCCGCTCGCCGAGGAACGGCCGGTGGTGGTGCATGTCGTGGTGCATGCGCGCATGGCGCCAGGCGAACATCCGCTGCAGGTCGCGCTCGACCGTCCGGCCGCCCAGCGCGCGCCCGAGCACGCCGCCCGGCAGCGCGTACTCCACGCGGTCCTCGAGCAGGCTCGCGGACTCGCCGTGCGGCAGGAAGGAGTGCCGGTGGTGCCAGGACGCGAACGGGCCCCGCTCCTGCGTGTCCTCGAAGGACTGCCCGGGACGAACGTCATGGTGGCGTGCGACCCACTCGATCCACGTCCCGAACTTGCGCACCCGGAAGCGCGCGACCGCGCCGTCGACGATCGCCACCGGGCGCTCGAGCACCTCGGCCTCCTCCCACGGCGGGAGCAGCCGGTCGATCGCGCCGGGGCGGAAGTGCCAGTCGGCCAGGAAGCCGACGGGAACGGGCAGGACGCTGCTGTTGACGAGGACGGCCATGCGGGTGGTCTACCTCTTCGGGCGCGCGAAGGTCGGCGAGGGCACGAGCCGCTCGCCGCGGACGAGGACGTCGCGGACATGGACGAACGCCGCGGCATCGCGGGAACGTTCCTCGGGCGCACGCCGGCGCGCGGACGCCAGCACCTGCGCCATGCGGGGATTCGTCCGCAGCGTCGGCTCGTGGCGTGCGAGGTACGCCCAGTACAGCCGCGTGAGCGGGCACGTGGTGCCGGGCGTGAACGCGCAGCCCTCGCAGCAGTCGCCCATGCGGTCGATGTACGCGGCGCCGGCGACGTACGGCTTCGTCGTCATCACGCCGCCCGCGGCGAAGGTCGCCATGCCGAGCACGTTGGGCTCCACCACCCAGTCCCAGGCGTCCATGTACGCCACCCAGAACCAGTCGGTGAGCGCGCGTGGGTCGACGTCGAGCAGCGAAGCGATGTTCCCGAGCACCATGAGCCGCGTGATGTGGTGGCTCCACGCCTCGTCCCAGACGGAGGCGACCACGGTGTCCAGGCAGCGCAGGCCGCTCGCCTTGCCCCAGTACGCGGGCGGCAGAGGCGTTGCGGCGCCGAGGTGCGAGGGACAGCCGCCGCCGTCGACGCCCGCCGCCGCCGCGCCGGCCGGCTGCCACGCGCGGCCCGCCCAGGCGGCAAAGCCCGCATCGCCCGGCGCGGCCGCCGCGCGGGCCTCGCGGCGGAATCCGTCGGAAGCCAGATGCACATGCCGCACGAACTCGCGCCAGCCGAGCACCTGCCGCACGAACCCCTCGACGCTCTGGATCGGTGCGCCGGAAGCGAGCGCGCCGTCGAGCAGCTCCTGCGGCAGGATGCGCGAGAGGTTCAGCGCGGGAGAGATGCGCGTGTGGAAGAGGCCGGTGCTGCGCGTGCTGATCGCGTCCTCGTAGGGGCCGAAGTGCGGCAGGCAGTGGCGCACGGCCCAGGACCAGAGGCGCTCGGCGTCCGCGCGCGTTGCGGGAAGCGCCTCCAGGTCAGGCCGGCCCGGGTGTTCGGCGTAGCGTTCGGCCATCTCGCGCGCGACCATGCGTCGCCGCTCGTCCATCGCGAACCGCGGCGGCTCGGGCGCGGCGGGGATGCCGTCCCAGCGCTCACGGTTCTCGGTATCGAAGCTCAGCCGCCCGCCCGTGAAGGAGCCGTCGGATTCCATCAGGATCCCGGTCCGCTGCCGAAGCGCGCGGTAGAAGGCGTCCATGCGGAAGCCGCCCGCCGCGGTGCGCGCGGCACGGAAGTCCTCGGCCGTCGAGAGCCAACTGCGGTTCGGCACCCACGCCAGCGCGCCGGCGTCCGCAAGCGGCGCGAGTTCCGCGCGCACCTCGCGCTCCGCCGGCTCGGCGGCCACGAGCGGGCCGTGCTCGGCCGCGAAGGCGCGCAGGGCTTCGACCATCGGCCCCTCGGTGCGCAGCTCGCGAACCTCCGCACCGCCCGCACGCAGCTCGTCCGCGAACGCCCGCTGGTTCAGCAGGATGAGCGCCACCCGCTGGACGTGGTACGGGCGGCGCGAGAGCCACTCGCGGCTTTCCACCAGCACCACTCGGCGGCCACGGACCCCGCCGGCCAGGGGCCCGACGGACGGATGCAGCTGGTCCGGCAGCACCAGCGCCCATCCGTGGGGATCGGTGCGGCTGCTGCGGGGGGGCTTCGGCGTGGCGGGCATCCCCGGCGGCTTCGCCTGCACCCGGCGCCCGGTTTCGGCCGACAACTACCATCGGGCGAACCGGACCGAATTCCCCGGCGTCCCACCCCACGCGATGACCACCGAGACCCCCGCCGCCCCGTCCCCCCGCCACCTGGCGTGCAAGGTCCTTGCCCGGGGCATCGTCCCCGCCTGGATCGCCGCCGGCGCCGCCTTCAAGCTCTGGGAGCGCAACCCGCAGCTCCTGCCGAAGCCGGTCACGGACGTGACGGACTTCGTCTTCGTCCGGATGCTGGGCATCCCGCGCGAGAGCTATCTCGATCCGGCCATGCGCGGCATGGTCGCCGCCGAGCTGGCCTTCGCGCTCATCATGCTGTTCGCGCCGCTCGCCGTCGCGCGGCGGATGGGAATCGCCATGCTCGGGCTGTTCGTCGTCATCCTGGGCGTCCTGATGGCGTCCGGTGCCGCCAGCTGCGGGTGCTTCGGCAACGCAGGCCCGTCGCCGACCTGGATGCTGGTGATCGACGGTTCGATGCTGCTCGCGCTGGTTGTCGCCACGCCGACGAAGGGCGCCACGTCGCCCGGCTACGGACCGGTCCTCCCGCGCGCGATCCTGGCCGCCGGGCTTGCGGCGGCGATCGCGTTCCTGGTTCCCGCGCGCGCGGAGGTGGCACTTGACGGCACACCGGCCGTGCCTCCGCAGGCACAGCAGGCGACCACGGCACCCGCGAACGAGCAGAAGCCCGCGCAGCCCACGCAGGCGCCCGCCGACCCGCCGCCGCCCGCACCCCCCGCCGCTGCAGGCACCGCGCCGTGGCCGCCCGCGCCCGCCAGCGCCAAGCCGTGGTACTCGCCGGAGTTCGAGAAGTGGCCCGGCCAGCGGTTCGATGCGCAGGAACTGGCGCTCATCATCCAGCGCCCGCTGCCCGTCAACCCGAACGCGGGCCGCATGCACGTGGTCCTCATCCGCGAGGACTGCGACCACTGCCACGAGCTGCTGAACAGCTACTTCAGCGGCAAGCTCTCCACGCCAACCCTCTGCGTGGTGGTGCCCGACGCCACCGGCGAGCTGCTCGAGAACCCCTGCACCGAGTGCGCGAAGGCGACGCTCCCGGGCGGCGGGAAGATCACCTACGTCTTCACCACGCCGGTGCTCCTGACGCTGCAGGACGGCGTGGTGGTCGGCGTCTGCCAGGGTCCCGAGATCGACAGGCCCGAGGCCGTGCGCGCCGCGCTGAACGCCGGCAAGAAGTGACATGTCCAGGTCGCCCCGCACCATCGTCGAGCGGATCGCGGCCCCGGCGGCGCTCGCTGCCTGCGCCGCCATCGAGTTCGTCGTCGGTGGCAACGCGCTGCCGCAATGGACCGTGAACGTCGCGACCAAGACCGGGATCAGCCCCGACGGGATGCTGCGCGGCCTCATCGCTCTCCAGATGACCGGTGCGGCGTTCGCGCTCGTCTTCGCGCGCCTTCGCACGTCGATCGCCTGGCTGGCGTTCGT
The DNA here is from genome assembly GCA_964559285.1 of uncultured Actinomycetes bacterium. GTDB lineage: Bacteria > Actinomycetota > Actinomycetes > S36-B12 > S36-B12 > CAZLHZ01. The sequence continues at coordinate 12,093 of CAZLHZ010000021.1, forward strand.
CGCGTTCTCGTTCAGCGGGCTCGCCGAGCTCAGCGCCCTGGTGAACGCGCCGGGCGACCGCATGCTGCCGCCCACGGCCTGGATCGCCCCGTTCACCGCGCTCGCGGTCGGAGTCGCGGGCATTGCGGTGCTCGCGAAGTCGGCGCCGGCGCCGCGCGCTGCCGTTCGGCCGCTCGGCGCATGGCAGGTGTTCGTGGGTTTGTTCATCGCCGCCGGATCCGTCGGCATCGCCGGCCGGGCGACGCTCGCGCCGCGCACCGCCGCCACCGCACCCATGGCCGGGAGCGTGGAGACCGTGATGCTCAACATCGACGAGTGGGTCGGCCGCACGATCCCCGAGACGGGGCTGGGCAGTCACCTGCCGCTCCTGACGGCCGCCACGCTCGAGGGCACCAAGTGGATCGTCTTCTACCAGCCGTCCTGCGGCCGGTGCCACGAGGTCTTCCGTGCATACTTCAGGGGTCCGCAGGGCAGCAGCGTGATCGGCGTCGTCGTGCCGCATGCCCCCGACGCCGACGTCCTGCCGAGCGACCAGCCCTCGGACGTCGAATGCGAGCAGTGCATCCGGATGTCCCTGCCGGAAGGGACGCGCTGGATCATCACGACCCCCACGATCGTGAAGCTCGAGGGCGGCCGCATCACCTGCGTCACCAACAACGACTACGACCGGTGCCGCCCGGGGTCCGGCGCGCTGCCCTGAGCCGCCGCCACGCGCACGGCGTGCGCATCCACCACCAGGATCCGGCCGTCGGCAAGCGGGAAGCGCCGCGGCTCGGTCGATTCGTCGATGGCCGCGTCGGCCGCCTGCCAGAGCGCGGCCGCGTCGATCGCGTCGCCGGCCATCCGGTGCACGACGCTCGCCGCGAGCGCCGCGGGCGACCCGCGCAGCGCCGCGCGGGGGCCGCTCCCCTGCTCGGCCCCCAGCGCGTCGGCATGCGAGGCCAGCAG
>CAZLHZ010000022.1:0-4118 GCA_964559285.1 uncultured Actinomycetes bacterium
CCGTCGACTCCAACCTGAGCATCGAGAAGGTGATCTTCATTGAGGGTCTTGCCAAGACGGGTGGCGCCCTCTTCGTTAGGAATGGCTCGCTGACCGTGGACGAGGGGAACTTCTACTCCAACCTGTCCAGACGCGCTGGCGCAGGGATCTACGTCGACAACGCCGACGTGCTCGTGTCGAACTCCAGCTTCCAGGAGAACGACTCGAGCTCGGACTCCAACATCACAGGCAATGCGGGTGGTGCGCTGTATGTCAAGAACGCGTCAGTTCAGGTGCACTTCAGCAGTTTCGTCGACAATTCGACTCTGGGTCAGACCAGCGGCATCCACATCAACGCGCCGTATGACGCGGTGACGATGAAGGGTGTCCTCATTGGGTCATCGACGGACACCGATCCGAACTGCTCGATCAATCCGGACTATGCCGCCACTCCCATGGTTGCCTCCTACTCGGTGTCGGACGATGCGAGCTGCGACTTTGAGACATTCGACACTGCCACTCCCACGAACTCCAAGGACAACGAGACGACATTGGTGACGAGCAGTGACATGAATGTCACGAACGGCGGAGACAACTGGGCGATCTGCGGGCCGCGCTGGTTGCGATCTCGGATGCCCAAGGCGACAAGCTGGGCGGTGGTGAACGCCCCCACATCCCACCTCGGGACAGGGGTGACGGACGACATCTGGGAGGTGCCGCGAAGCGGCACCTTCACCATCGGCGCGCGTCAGTGGATAGCTCCTCCCACGATCACCTCTCCGACCACGGACAGCTTCCCTGATGGCACGACCGGGGTGACCTACACCTCGCAGACGGTGACGGCATCCAATGGTCCGCACATCTTCGTTGACCTCCCACGCCCTTGGCCCGCGGGCATGTCGTTCAACCAGTGCACAGGGGTCTTCGCCGGCAGGCCGACGCAGGCCGGGTCGTACACCGTGCGGCCCACGGCGTCCGGTCCGGGTGGCACCACCAGTGTCGTGGCGCAGAACTACGTCATCGTCCAGGGGCCGATGGCGCCGACGATCACGGCCGGGCCGACGACGACCGGCCAGCTCGGGGTTCCCTACTCGTCATCTTTCACCGCCACCGGCTATCCAGCACCGACGTTCAGTCTGGCGTTCGGATCCGGACCTGTGCCACCCGGCCTGACCTTGAACTCTGACGGGACCCTGACCGGGACCCCGACCCAGGAGGGAACCTTCACGTTCACGGCAAAGGCCGCGAACGCGACCAACCCGTTTGCGACCAGGCAGGCAACGATCACCATCGGCAAAGTCCCCCCCACGTTCACCCGTGAGTCGGCCCCCGGCTCGGCGACTTTCGGGACGGCCTACTCCTACTCGTTCGGCGCCTCCGGCACTGCTCCGATCACCTTTGCCAAGGCCTCCGGAACCATTCCGCCGGGGCTGACGTTGAACGCGTCCACGGGCGCATTGACGGGGACTCCGACGACGCCGGGGACCTACACGTTCACCATCAGTGCGACGAATGGTGCTGGTTCGGACACCTCGCTGTCGCAGACCATCACGGTGGCCGGTGCCGAGCCCCTGCCACCGGTGGTCGGGGCGAAGGGCGGGGACACGGTTCTCAACCTCACGTGGCCCAAGCAGACACAGCAGGGATCCTCGCCGATCACGAAGTACAAGGTCGTGATCACCCCGGGGAGCAAGTTCTGCGAGGTGAACGCGACCTCGGCTGCGTCCTACTCCTGCCAGATCACGGGCCTGAGGAACGGCACGCCCTACACGGTCAAGGCGCAGTCCTTCAGTGCTGAGGGATGGAGCACGGTGCGCACTACCGGGCCGGTGACGCCCTTCACCGTGCCGGGCAAGCCGACCAAGCTCACCGTCGAGTCGAAGGCCGCCAACGGGACGATGAAGATCTCGTGGGAGCCGCCGTCGAGCACTGGAGGGTCGGCGATTCAGGGATATGTCGTGTTCTGGCGTCTGGAGGATGACACCAAGCTCAACCAGATGCCGATGGTGTCGGTGCTCAACCGGACGATCACCGGTCTGAAGCCCGGTGCCCGCTACCGGGTCTCGGTGTCGGCGAAGAATGCGGCCGGTCGCGGGGACACGACCTTCATCTCGAACATCCGGATCCCCAAGAGCTGATCGGCGCGGAGCTGCTCAGCAGGTCTTCCCGTCCACCGGCATGGTGCCGGTGGTGAGGAAGCGGCTCATTGTGCCGTCAGTGCAGGACTCCCCGCGCAGGGTGGCGCTGTGGCCGTCGCCCTGCCACACGACGACCCGGCTGCCGGGCAGGGTGGCCTGCATCTCGTAGGTCCATGCCAGCGGGGTGTTGGGGTCGTGCGTACCTCCGAAGAGCAGCACGCCGGGAATCGTCGCCGGGACGGTGAGAGGTCGGACCTGATCCTTCGCCACCCCCGGCCAGGCACGACATGCGAAGGCCTGACCCCAGGCATTCCATTGCCCGAAGGTGGGGTACGCCGCATCCCAGGCGGCCGCTCGTTCCAGACCCGCTGCCGTGGTGCCCACGACACCGCGCTCGCGGCAGTTGACCGCCCAGTTGACCGAGGCCGAGTTGATCGACACGCGATCACCCTCATCGAACGCATCGGACAGGGTGCGCAGGGTGTCGCCCTTGCCGCCCGCGATGTCACTGAGCGTGACAAGGAGGTAGTCCCAGCCGTCGTACTTCGCCGAGCCGTGATCGTGACCCCAGCTGAGCAGGCCCTCCACGATGCCCATCATCTCGTCGTAGGTCGCAGGGTCATCCTTCGTCACCGGCAACGGAGTGTCCTTCATGGCCTCAATGTCGTCCGTGACCGCCGCCATGATCCGATGAGCAGTGCCCTTGTAGGGACATCCCACCCGGGTGCGACACCAGCGGCTCCACCTCAGGAGCGAGTCCTGGAACGATGCGGCCTGCGCTCGCGACAGTTCGACGATGTCGACCGTGGGCGACATGTTGGAATCGAGTACGAACCGTCCGACTCTCGTGGGGAAGAGCGAGGCGTACACCGCACCGATGTAGGTGCCGAAGGAGACCCCGAGATAGTTCGTCACGGGTTCCCCGAGGATCGAGCGGAGGATATCCATGTCACGGGCTACGTCCTCCGTCCCCAGCTGATCCCTCAAGCCGGGGCTGAGGCCGTCACATCGGGAGCCAAAGGAGCGCACATCCCGCAGGAGCTGGTCTGCCTCGGCAGCAGTGCGCGGATAGTCCGAGTCGGATTCCTCATTCCACTCGCGCACGGTGAAGCAGCGGAGTTGATCACCGCGACCCACCCCGCGCGCATCAAAGCCGATGATGTCGAAACTGCGACGCAGCTCCTTCGGGAAGGCGGAGATTCCCGTGAGCACCCAGCTGCTCCCGCTGCCACCGGGCCCCCCCGGATTGAAGAGCAGTGAGCCCCGTCGCGTGCCGGTTGCCTTCACCCGCGAGACTCCGACCCGGAATGTGGGACCTGCTGGCCGGCGGTAGTCGCGCGGCACGAGGTAGGTGCCGCACTCCGCCGTATCGCGGGTGCCGCAGGGCTGCCAGTCGATGACCTGGGTGCGATATCCCGCGAGGCCGTCATCCGCCGCCACGGCAGGTGCTGCTGCCGGAAGGCTCGCGCCGGTGAGGCCGACCACCGCGAGCAGGGCAACGGCCATGAGGGAGACGTGGAGGCGGCGACGGATCAGCAGGCGTGACATGACCTCACTCTAGGTGCGCCACCCGCTGATGGCAGTCGTATGCTGAGGGGCCCCCAGCAGCCGCGAGTGATCATTGTGATGTTGAGTGATCATTGTGATGTTGCGTGATCACGGTGATGTTGCGTGATCACGGGAATGTTGCGTGATCACGGTGATGTCATCGTCTGGCGTGACGACGGCGGAGCGGGACTCACGGCGACGGAGAGGACGAGCGGTGCGTGCGACGGCCACGGAGACGGATGAGCGACCCTTGAAGGACGCCCTGCGAGCTGGACGCCGATATCTCGCCTCCGCCTGCGTCGCCGCGACCGTTCTCGCCGGGGTGCCAGCACTCGCCGGCACCGTCACCTCGCCGGCGGCAGCGGCACAGAAGACATGCAGCGACCTCGACGCGAAGGCCATCAGCGCGTCGGTCTGCGAACGAGTCATCGAGTCATCGACGACGTGGACCAT
>CAZLHZ010000022.1:4128-12819 GCA_964559285.1 uncultured Actinomycetes bacterium
CCGGATGGCCTCACTACGGTCGACCTCATCATCATCGGCGGAAGCGGTGGCGGAGGAGCCGGGCCGGCGGCCCCCGACTTCGGGGCCGGTGGTGGAGGCGGGGGAGGCGAGGTGCTCCTGAAGACGAACGTCGCGGTCACCCCGGGTGCCGCTGTTCCGGTGACGGTCGGGCTCGGTGGCTACGGCGCCGGTCAGCCGGGAGTGGGGTGGGGGTCGACGACCGGGCAGGACGGAACGGCCACGAGCCTGCTCGGCTTCACCGCGCGCCCGGGCCGGGGTGGTGTCGGCGCCGCGGCCGGTTCCGCAGGAGCCGGGGGCGCGACGGACACGAAGGCTGGCGGGGCGATCAACGGCCTCAATGGTGGTGGCGGCGCGAGCTTTGCCTCCCCAGGTGGCGCGGCTCGCGCCACCTGCTCGAACGGCTACGGCGGTGGTGGTGGCGGGCTCGGCGCCCCGGGGGTCACCGTCGTCGGTGGACTCTTCCCCGCCGGAAGCATCTGGAACTCCTATCCGCTGAGCCCCGGGGGCAGCGGCGGATCAGCGCAGGCGGACCCGACGACGTGCACCGGTCAGCGGGAGCGCCAGCAGTACGCCGGTGCCGGGGCGGGTCTGGCCGGCGGGACCCCCGCGGAGAACGCTCAGATCGGTGCGGGCGGCGGTGGTGGCGGTGGCGCCTCGGGAAACCTCACCGGGCAGAGCCATGTGCGCCATGCGGGAGGCAAGGGTAGCCCCGGCTCGGTCATCATCCGCTTCCTCCTTCCGCCCGCCACCTGGCTTGTCTCCTATGACGGGAATGGTGCAACCTCGGGCGGGGCCCCGTGGCCTGCGGTCAGTCACACGGATGGCACGGACGTGACCGTGCTGGACAACACCGGGAACCTCATGAAGATCGGTTTCGTGTTCGACGGATGGAACACGCTCGCCGACGGCACGGGAACGGCGTACCAGCAAGGAGACACGTTCGAGATCACCGGTGACCTCACCCTCTGCGCCGCGTGGTCGGTGGCACCGACGACGTACACGGGGGGCTACGGATTCGCCGTACGACGCCGGCGACCGGGTCACCGTGCTCGGGAACACGGGGGGCCTCACCCGCACGGGCTACAGCTTCGACGGCTGGTCGACCCAGATGGAGGGCAAAGGCACTCACTACGAGCCGGGTGACACGTTCATCATCTCGGCTGACACGGTGCTGTTTCCGGTCTGGGCCGCCAACGGTGGTTCCGGGGTGCCCAGCGAGGTGCGCTCCGTCGAAGTGGTCGGCGGCTCGATGCAGGCAACAGTGTCGTGGACGGCACCGGCTGACGAGGGTGATGCGCCGGTGACGGATGTCGTGGTGTCGGCGAATCCGGGGACGGGCCGATGCATCGCGGTTGCCCCGAAGGACCAGTGCACCGTGACCGGGTTGCGCAATGGCACGACGTACACCTTCGAGGTGTCTGCCCGCAATGCGCTCGGCCTCAGTGACCCCGTGACCTCCTACGCGGTGACGCCCGGAACCGAACGGGTGCCGGGTCCGCCACGGGCGATCGTCGGCTCGCCGAAGGACTCGGCAGTGGACCTGCGGTTCCGCACTCCGCTGGATCAGGGCACATCGGCGATTACGGAGTACCGCATCGTGTCCCGTCCCGGAGGCCGGTCATGCGAGGCGACAGTCAAGGCGATGCGGTGCACGGTCAAGGGACTGACGAACGGAACGAGCTATCGCTTCGAGGTGCAGGCGCGCAACAGCGTCGGCTGGGGAGTTGTCGGCATGTCGGCCCCGGCTGTGCCGGGGACCCGAGCGAGCAAACCCCGAGAGCTGCGGGTGACCTCCAAGGACAAGGGCACTGTGTCCATCGCCTGGCAGGTGCCCGCCAGTGACGGTGGCCTGCCCATTCGAGGCTATGTCGTGTTCTATCGGCTCGAGGGTGGCACGAAGCTCACGACGATGCCGGTCGTGACCTCGCTCGAGCAGACGATCACGGGGATGCGACCGGGCGCGCGCTATCGCATCTCCGTCGCGGCGGTGAACCGTGCCGGTCGAGGTCTGACGGCCTACCTCTCCCGGGTCTACGTCCCGCGGAGCTAGCCTCGCTCGCGATGTGCTGCTGACGGCGATGCCGGTCGACGACAGGATCCGGACCTCGCAGAGGGATGACCCTGTGCCGGTCTAGAAATACCCGCTTCGCTTCTTCGCCTCCATGGTGTCGAGCCGATCACCGTCCACTAGGCGTCCTGCGCGTTCGCTCTGCCCCGACTCCTCCATCTCACGGATGAGATCATCGATCGTCGCAGCCTCTGATTCGACCGCCCCCGTCACCGGATAGCAGCCGAGGGTCCGGAACCGAACCGTGCGGGTCTCGACCAGCTCCCCTTCGAGCAGCGGCATCCGATCGTCATCCGGGACGAGGAGAGTGCCCCTGCGGTCGATCGTCGGTCGTGGAGCCGCGAAGTAGAGACTCACGGTCGGGATCTCTTCGCGGCGGATGTAGCGCCACACATCGAGCTCAGTCCAGTTCGACAGCGGGAACACGCGCATGGTCTGCCCACGCACGAGTGTGGTGTTCGCGGTCCGCCAGAACTCGGGCCGTTGCGAGCGCGGCTCCCAGCGCTGACCCTCCTCCCGCAGGCTGAAGATGCGCTCCTTCGCCCGGCTGCGCTCCTCGTCCCGGCGAGCCCCGCCGATGGCCGCGTCGAAGCGATGGTGGTCGAGCGCATCGATGAGCGGCTGGGTGCGCATGATCCGGGTGTATTCATGGATGCCGTGGCTCATCGGGCTGACCCCGTCGGCGATGCCCTGCTCGGAGACGGCGACGAGCACGTCAATGCCGTATTCCTTTGCCATCTTCTCCCGGTGGTCGATGACCTCGCGGAACTCCCACTGACTGTCGACGTGGAGGAACTGGAAGGGAATGGAGCCGGGGAAGAAGGCCTTGCGGGACAGGTGCAGGAGCACCGAGGAGTCCTTGCCGATGGAGTAGAGCAGGACCGGCTTGCGGAAGGCACCCGCCGTCTCTCGCAGGACGTGGATGGCCTCGGCCTCCAGCGCATCAAGGACATCGTCATGGGAGATCGCAGAAATTTTCATCTTCCCTCGTTACCTGAGGGAGTCCATCCCCGCACCTCGAACGGTTGGTGAGGAGGCGGACCGTCGCTGCGCGTCGCACCCTGGTGGCGTGTCAGCCAAACCCCGTGCCCACCCCTACGACGGGCTCACCGTCGTCATCGGCACCCGGCATGGCAAGGGGGCCCTGATGGAGCCTGCCCTCGCCGCTCACTGTGGCCTGCGGGTCGAGGAGGTGGCAGTCGACACGGATGCGCTCGGGACGTTCGCCGGGGAGAGTCCGCGGATGGTGACGCCCGTTGAAGCGGCCCGGGCCAAGGCGTGGGCGGCCGTGACCGCGGTCGGCTCTCGCCTCGGCCTCGGCAGTGAGGGAACCTTCGGCCCGGATCAGATCGCCGCATGGACCGCGATAGATACGGAGCTGGTGCTCATCCTCGATGCTGAGCTTGGGACCGAGGTGAGTGCGGTGGTTCGCTCGGCGGACCTGCGCCATCAGCTCGCGGCGGTCTCGGAGTCGATGGCACTCGATGAGCTCATGGCCCGCTTCGATGCGCCCCGGCACCGGCTCATCGTCCGGCCAGCAGGTGTGTCACCGATGACCGCATCTGAGCAAGGACTGCTCTTCAAGGGTGTTGCCGAACCGGAGGATCTCGCCTTGGCGATCACTCGGTGCACTGCGGCCTCCCCGGAGCACCGGGCACACGTGGAGCATGATCTTCGCGCGCACTGCAGCCCCTCCCGGCAGCTTGTCATCAGGAAGGCCGCCGAGCGACTCGCTCAGCGACTGGCGCACCTGTGCCCCGACTGCGGTGCCCCCGGCTGGGGTGTGGTCGGCCACGTGGGGGGTCTGCCGTGCGCCGCCTGCGGCAGCCACGACACGACGGCACTTCGCGCGAGGCTCCTCGGCTGTCCTCGGTGTCAGCACACCGACTCAGAGCCGGTGGCTGCGACGACAACGGATCCGCAGTGGTGCGCCGTCTGCAATCCGTGAGCGGGCTAGCCTCGCTCGCGCAGGTGGCGATGGATCCCGTCGTACGCCGGACCCGGGGGCAGCAGCGCCTTGGGCACCTTGATCACGGAGCTATAGTTGGAGTCGACGACATTGGCAATGGGTGCAAGTGACAGCTGCGACAGCAGCTGGTAGGCATCCATCCGATGCAGTCCGCAGAGCTCTGCGATCCACGAGACCATCTCGACATTGGCGATGCGCCAGGCATCCTCAAGGGGACGTCCGGAGCCGACAGTCATAAGGAAGTCGTCATCCTCCAGTCGCGGCCACGCGGGAGCGCCACCCTTGATGAGCTCAACCGCCAGCGTCGTGTTCATCGCACCCTCGACCGCTGTTCCGCAGCTCTCGCCCTCGCCCTGGCGGTAGTGACCGTCGCCGATCGAGAAGAGCGCTCCCTCGACATTGACTCCGAGGTAGCACGTGGTGCCGGCACGCATCTCGGGCGTGTCCATGTTGCCTCCGAATCGTTCCGGAACCAGGGAGCTTCGCACCTCACCGGCTGCCGGGGCGACCCCCACGGTCCCGTGCATGGGATTCATCGGCAGGTCCAGCTCGAGGTCGCTGAAGCGGGCGTGGAAGCGGAGCAACCCACGTGCGCGATCAACGTCATAGATCCAGGTCGTGTCCGGCAGCGGATCATGAAGCATCGCCGTCCACGGCGTTGCTGTCAGCCCACCGAAGAACGGGATGGTCGAGGAGACCCCCCAGTCTCGCGCTGGTTTCAGGTCGATGAAGTGCAGGGCGAGCGTGTCACCAGGTTCAGCTCCCTCAACGTAGAAGGGCCCGGTCTGTGGATTGATGTAGCGGATGTCCACGCTGCTGGACGAGAGGTCGTGAACGGACCGCAGGGTGTTGTTGAACGCGTCCTCAGTCCACAGGTGCAGGACGGTCCCGGGAGCCACACGCATAACGGGTGCCGCGCCACCGAAGGTGTAGGAGAACTGATCGCGGGTGGGAATGAACTCGATGTCCATGGTCGGGACCCTAGCGGCTCGGCTGACCCGTGGCGGGGCGACCGTGCAGGACCACGACACGCCCGGCCATGCCATCTCCGGACAGGGCGCTGCCGGGCGTGGCATCACCGGGAACCTCGGCGGCAGCCGGGGATGTCACGACGATCCGAGTCCGATCGGCGCGGAAGAGATCGAGCGAGAATTCGAAGGCCACTCCGTCCTGGGTGACCGTGGTGCGGGTGATCGCCAGCAGTGGGGATGACAGGGGCACATCGAGGATGGAGGCCTCCGACTCGCTCGCGGTCATGACCTCGATCCGCTCGGTGGCCCGGCCCGCGCGCAGTGAGTACTCCCGATCGAGGAGCTCATAGAGCGAGCCGCTGAGATCACGCTCGGGCAGTCCGGGGACGAGATCCGCAGGAAGGCGCGCGGTCTCCAGAGAGATCGGCTGACCGTCGGCGAGGCGGATTCGGACGATCTCGACGATGAAGGAGGTCATCGGGATACCCAGCCCCTGGGCTGTCCGCGCATCACAGGGCTGCACGCTGACGCTCACGATGCGTGAGCCGGCGGTGAACCCCTGCTCACGCAGCAGTTCCGGGACTCCGACGATCCGGCTCAGGTTGCGCTCCACCTTGGTGGCGGTCGCAAAGACGCCCCCGGCGCGGCCGGTGACGCGGCGAACTAACCCTTGAGTTTCGAGATCATCCAGCACCTTGCGAAGCGTGGATCGACTGACCCCGATGGCCACCGCAATGTCGCGCTCACTGCCGAGACGGCGGTTGGACTCCCAGCGTCCCTCACGCAGCCAGGTGAGGAGTTCCTCCCAGGCACGCAGGGCGACAGGTCCAACTTCCCCCGGCTCCCCGTCGAGTGAGGTCACATTGCCTCAAGTGCAGCGAGGGACTCCGGCAGGATCTGGCCGCCATCGACGATCATCGACTGGCCCGTGATGTAGGCAGCCTCATCACTGGCGAAGAAGAGGCAGGCGTTGCCGATGTCCTCGACCTCGCCGAGGCGCCGCATGGGGATGGACATCTCCATCGAAGCGCGATAGTCAGGCCCTAGGTCGGCGAGGCCCTCGGTGGCGATGTTGCCCGGAAGGACCGCATTCACTGTGATGCGCCTCGGGGCGAGCTCGATGGCTGCCGTGCGCATGAATCCCAGCTGCGCGGCCTTGCTTGCCCCGTAGTGCGACCAGCCGGGATAGCCCGTGACCGGCCCGGTGATGGACGACGTGAGAATGATGCGTCCGCGTCCTGAGGCGGTGAGTGCATCAAGGCAGGCCTGGATGACGAGGAGGGTTCCCTTGACATTGGTGTCCATGACGAGGTCCATGTCCTCCTCTGTCATGTCGGCAAGCTTGGCCGCCGGGAAGATTCCTGCATTGGCACAGACCACATCAATGCCGCCATGTCGTGACGCCGCCTCCTCGGCCATCCGCGAGCACCAGGAACGGCTCGACACATCGCCAAGGAGGAAGCTCACCCGGCCTTGCCCCAGACCGTTGAGTTCAGCACAGGTGGTCTCTGCAGCAGCCTCATCGCGACCGGTGATGAGGACGTTCGCTCCGTGACGTGCGAAAACGCGAGCGATGCCCTTCCCGATTCCCTTCGTGGCACCCGTGACGACGACGGAGCGTCCGGCAATTGACGTGAGCATGTGGAACCTCCGATGGTCAGCGATCGAATGTAGTGAGGTAGGCCTCGGCAAGCGAGCAGCTTCCCGCGGTGAACTCTGCACCCATGGACTGGGCCAGGTCGGTGCTGGAGTGGGACCCGATCCAAGCGACGAGGAGCAGGCGGCGCAGCATGATGAACGTCTGGAGTTCGTCCTCCTCATCAGCGGAGAGCTGCCCAACCTGCCGATAGCCACGGACCCAGCTGTCGACGAGTTCGGGAACAAGGGGATGGTCCTCGATGAATGACAGTGAACTGCCAAGGTCGTAGAGATACCAGCCGAATCCGCAGTCGTCGAAATCGATGACGCTCACCTGCTGACCGGTCACCAGGAGGTTGGCCAGTCGCATGTCAGCATGGATGAGCCCGAACCGGTCCTCGACGCTGCTGAATCGAGCGAGTCGGCGATCGATGCATGTGGCAAGTCGGCCGAGGATGTCCCGCTCCTCTTGGCCCACTGCCATTCCGTCCTGCCATCGGCCCCAGTGCCCATGCTCACCCAGCGAGGTCTGGACGTTCCACGTGAAGCGAGTGAACCTCTCAGGCAGCGGCCAGGTTCGCGCATGGTGGTGGAGTCTGGCGGTGATGGCGCCCAGGGTGGCGAAGTCCTCAACGAGGCGGTCCTCGGTCGGCTCCGTCCCCTCAAGCCAGGTGAACATGACCGCATGCCGCTCCTCGCCATCCGGGTGGGCTGCCGTCGCCACACGTTCGCCGGAGGCGGTGGGGATCGCCTGGGCGGTGGTCACGACGCCGTCGCCCCTCAGGGCGGCGATCCAGGCGAGCTCACTCTCAATGGCTTGCCGGGTGTGGTAGCCGCTGCGATGGATGCGCAGCACGCTCCGGCCATGAGCTCCATCGACACGGAAGGTGGCATTCTCGGAGATGTTGAGCAAGGTGAGACTGGAGTCCGGATCGAGACCGTAGGAGCCAAGCGCCGAGCCGGCGATGGCATTGAGTCGATCCAAGTCCCAGTCCACGTGTCCTCCTCACCGATCGGGTCACTGTAGTCGCAGTCGTCACGCCGTCGCCGAGATTGCCGTGCATCAGGTCACGCCACAGGTCACGCGACAGGTCACGCGACAGGTCACGCGTCCCGACCCTCGATCGCGGCCAGCGCCGTGACGATGGCCTTGCGCGCTCGATCGACGTCGGCACGCCCGCCCGACATGTAGAGCCGCCCAGCGGCTCCGATCATCGACACATCCACGAGGGTGAGGTCGGGGGACACCCGCTCAGCCTCGTTCGCTGCCGCTGCCGCATAGAGGGCAGGGGTCACCTCGAGGACCATGAGGCTCTCACCTGGAAGGACCATCGAGGCCTCGCGGTTGCGGTTGATGATGACCGCGTGCTGGTCCGTCAAGTCGTGGATGACGTCCTGATAGAGAATCCGCGGCCGCAGCTGATCTCCGGGTTTTGCGCCAATGCCCTTGAGGATGGCCTTGCCCGCCTTTGTCACGTCGGCCAGGGAGTCCGCGTGGACCTCCAGCACACCGAACTGCCGCTCGACGAAGAGCAGTCCGGGCTCGACAGCGTCTACCGACTTCAGTGCGAGGTCGGTAACCCGTTCGATCGCCAGCCCAGGTGCCACCTCGACGATGAGCGCGTGCTGCCCCGCATAGGGGGGGTAGCCGCGCGCCCTCGTCGGGGTGGCCAGATAAGCCGCGAACTGTCGCTGGAGGTCCTTCAGGAGCAGGTAGACGCGAAGCTCCGGCGAGGAGTCGCCGGCCACGTCAGCTCTTGGCGGTGGTCGCGAAGTGCCGGGAGACCTCAGGATGCGGCCGCGGGATCACGTGCACCGAGACGAGCTCACCGATGGCGGAGGCAGCCTCGGAGCCTGCCTCTGTCGCGGCCTTCACGGCACCGACATCCCCGACAATGGTGACGGCCACGAGACCGTCGCCAACCTGCTCCCGGCTGACGATGACGACGTTGGCAGCCTTGACCATGGCATCGGCCGCTGCGAGCGCCGCGACGTAGCCCTTGGTCTCGATCATTCCGATTGCA
>CAZLHZ010000023.1:0-5959 GCA_964559285.1 uncultured Actinomycetes bacterium
GGCGACGAGGTCGGCAACCTCCTCGGGCGAGCCCATCTGCCCGCGGGGGTGCAGGTCGGCCAGCGCCGCGTAGGTTGCGTCATCAAGTGCATTGCGCACCAGGTCGGTGCTGATGAATCCGGGCCCGACCGCGTTGATGCGAATGCCCTCCCGGGCATAGTCGATGGCGGCGCTGCGGGTGAGCCCCAGCACCGCGTGCTTTGCTGCCGTGTACGCCGCTGCCGAGGGCCAGGCGACCACGCTGAGGATCGAGGCCATGTTGACGATGACACCGGAGCCCTGCTGCCGCATGTGTCGCAGCTCCGCACGCATGCAGTAGAAGACCCCGTCGAGGTTGATCCCGCGAGTCTCCTGCCACTGCGCATCGGTCAGGTCGGCGACCCCGCACTGGGCGCCACTGATGCCGGCATTGTTGACGGCGACGTCGAGGCGACCGTGATCCTTCACGACACGGTCGACCATCGCATCCACCTGGGCCGAGTCACTGACATCCGCCACGTGGGCGGTGGCGTGACCACCCCGGGATCGGATGGCGGAGGCGGTGCGCTCAGCAGCGTCAGCGTCACGGTCGACGACCACGACGATCGCCTCCTCGGCAAGCCGCAGGCCGCACCGATCCCGGCGCCACCACCGGTAACGAGGGCGATGGTCATGACGACACTCGCTCGATGATGGTCGCGTTGGCCATGCCGCCACTTTCGCACATCGTCCACAGGCCGTACCGGCCTTTGACCTGATCGAGTCGGCCGATGAGGTTGGCAAGCAGCCGTCCGCCGGAGGCCCCGACTGGGTGACCGAAAGCGATGGCTCCACCCCAGGGGTTCACCCGCTCGGGATCGGCACCGAGCTGGTCCTGCCATGACAGGACCACGGAGGCGAAGGCCTCGTTGACCTCGAAGGTGTCCATGTCGTCCATCGACAGACCCGCACGCGCCAGCACACGCTCAGTCGCCGGGATCACCCCGGTGAGCATGAGGATGGGATCATCACCCACGACGGCACCATCATGGAACCGCGCCCGAGGCCGAAGCCCCAGGCGCTCGACAGCGGCCGGGGAGGCGATGATCGCCGCCGCTGCACCGTCGGTGATCTGGGAGGAGTTGCCCGCGGTGATCCGCCAGGCGATCTCGGGGAAGCGCTCGGCGATGTCATCGCGCCGGAACGACGCCTTGAGGCCAGCGAGCACCTCGGCCGTTGTCGTGTCGCGGATCCCCTCGTCGGTGGTGACGGTGCGACCGTCCACATCAACCGGGGTGATGAAGGGTGCGAGCCAGCCGGCGTCGCGTGCCGCGGCGGCGAGCCGGTGGGAGCGGGCGGAGAAGTCATCAAGGCGCTCGCGCGAGAGGTCCCAGCGCGCCGCGATGATCTCCGCGCTGATGCCCTGGCCGATAAGACCGGCCGGCCGCGCCTCGCGGAACATCGGCCCGAGCTCATCGCGGTCCATGCGGTTGAGCTTCATCGGGATGCGGCTCATCATCTCGACACCGCCGGCGACGACGACGTCCATCGCGCCGGAGGCCACCGCCTGGGCAGCAAAGTGCACTGCCTGCTGGAAGGAGCCGCACTTGCGATCGAGGGTCACCGCGGGAATCTTCTCCGACCATCCCGCAGCAAGCACCGCATGACGACCGATGTTGCCCGCCTGCTCACCCACCTGCTGCACGCATCCGGTGATGACGTCCTCGACCTCGCCGGGATGGATACCCGCCCGGGACACCGCTTCCGACAGCACGGTCGCGAGCAGGTCGACCGGATGCGCACCGGCAAGCACCCCGTCGGCGCGACCGCGGCCGAAGGGGGTGCGGACAACATCGACGATGTACGCCGGTTGCCCGAGCATCGTCACGAGGTGGACCCCGTCAGCCGGGCGATCTCCCGCTCCTTGACCGTCCGGCGCAGGATCTTGCCCGCTGGGCTCTTGGGCAGCTCCGGCCAGATCTCGACAGCGCGGGGGCGGGCATAGCGCGGAACCCGCTCACGGGTGAACTCGAGGATGTCCTCGCTCGTGGCCTCGGATCGCAGGGCCACGACGGCGTGCACGACCTCGCCCCAGGTGTCGTCGGGGATGCCGACCACCGCCGCCTCGCGCACGGCCGGATGCGCATTGAGGACATCCTCGACGGTGCGGGGGTAGACGTTGGATCCGCCGCTGATGATGAGGTCGTTCTTGCGGTCCACGAGGAACAGAAAGCCCTGCTCGTCCATGTAGCCGATGTCGCCGGTGTGCAGCCACCCGTTGCGGATCGTCTTGGCGGTGAGCTCAGGCAGGCCCCAGTACTCCTTCATCAGCACCTGGCCGCGGGCGACGACCTCCCCGGTCTCACCGGGCTTGAGGAAGTTGTCCTCCTCGTCCATGATTCCGACCTCCATGAGCGTGTAGGGCCGACCCGCGGAGCCGACTCGATCATGCTCATCCGGCTGCAGCACGGTGATGGCCATGGGCGCCTCGCTCTGACCGTAGGTCTGGGCGAGCACCTTGCCGAAGATCTGCTGGGCACGTTCGGCGATGCTGGGCGGGATCGGGGACGCTCCCCAGCAGAGGCGGCGCAAGGCTGAGGCGTCGACATCGGTGACATTGGGGTGATCGAGGACCAGGGCGATCATCGTCGGCACGAGGAAGCTGTAGGACGCCCGGCTGCGCTCGAGCTCCTCGAGCCAGGTGCCCGCGTCGAACTTCGTGATGATGCGGTTGCGGGCGCCTCGGGCGAGCGCGGGAAGGAAGAACGCCCCGCTGGCGTGAATGATCGGGGCTGCGTGGAGCATGGTGTCCTGCGGACCGATATCGGGCATGAGGTCGATGAGGAAGTTCGCCACTTCAGCATGCTCGCCGCGCATGGTGAGGACGACCGCCTTCGGCAGGCCCGTGGTCCCTCCGGTGTAGCCGAGTCGGTAGGGGGCTTCCGGGTCGCGGGGGACGTAGCAGCGCTCCGCCGGGCCGTGCCACGCGGTCTTCTCGATCCACTCGAGCTCCTCGACGATCTCAAGGTGATCCCCCGTCGTCGGGGCATTGCCGTTGTGGATCACCGCCCGGGTCTGCGAATGATTGACCTTGTAGACGTTCTGCTCCGCCGTGTCCTTGTCATTGAGCGGCACGCGGACCAGACCGGCCTTGGCGAGGGCGTAGTAGACCGTGAGGCACTCGATGCCGTTGGGGAGCATGACGCCCACGCGGTCGCCCGGATTGATGCCGCGGCGCAGCAGGGCATTGCCGATCCGGTCGGTGGCCTCATCGAACTCCTTGAAGGAGACGACTCGCCCATCACACTCGAGTGCCGGTGCATCACCGAATCGAGTAGCGGACTGCCTGATGAGCGAACCGATATCCATTGCTGACGTCCCCTTGCCTGTCGTGCGATCGGGTGAACTAGTTCTTGGTGAGCGTGACGTCGAGCCCGCTGCGCTGGAAGTTGACGTACTTCGCCGTTGCACTGCGCATGAGCTGGCTCACGAGCATCGCCTCGGGGGAGTCGGGGTAGGACAGGTCGGTCTTCACCGGTCCTGCGGCGTACATCGCATCGACATCGGGGCCGGGGATGAGGAAGCGCAGGATGAGCTCCTCGTCGGAGATGTTCTCGCCGAACTGGTGGCGGATCTCCTTCAGGGACGGATCCGGCCGGGTCCAGGTGAGGAACTCCTTGCCGCGCTTGCTGCTGAACGCACGGTCCATGACGAGCGGATCAACCTCGCCCGGGATGGGGCCCATGTGCCCGGCCAGGTACATGAGGTTCTCGTCCGGGAAGACCGTGTAGCGCTCCTCGTTGACGAGGTTGAGCAGAGCCTGAATGCCGACCAGCTGGCTGTAGGGCGTCGCCATGATCGGGTAGCCCATCTCGGCGCGGACGATGCCGATCTCCTCCATAAGTTCGTCGTAGCGCTCCTCCATGCCGTACTGCTTGAGCTGGGCGATGAGGGTGCCGGTCATGCCACCAGGAAGCTGGGCATGCGTGTGCGCGAGGTTGTATTCACGCGGGACACCGATGGTGTAGCCCTCAGCCTCGGCGATCCGACGGAAGTGCTCGGACACCCGCGGCACGGCCGACTCGTCAAGGTTGACCTCGAACCCGAGCCGGCGCATGTTGTCGGCGGTGATGGTAACCGACGGCATCGACGGACCATTGGCCATCGGACCCATCGCCGTGTGCAGGATGTGGATCCCGGCCTTGGCCGCCGTGATGTAGTTGAGCGTCGAGATGCCCGTCGTGTTGTGGAAGTGGGCCTCCAGCGGCACCCCGTTGGCGGCCTCGATCATGCGCGGGATCCAGGTGGCCGCCCGATCGGCGGACAGGACGCCGGCCTCATCGCCGAGGATGATGGTTTCCGTCCCCCACGTCGACATCTCACGCACAATGCGCGCGAAGAACTCGTCGGTGTGCACGGGGGACTCGGCGAACATCACCTGTGGAGCGGCGTGCATGCCTGCGTCCTGCACGATCTTCGACATCCACTTCATCTCGTCGAGGTTGAAGAGACAGTCGAAGATCCAGAAGCTGCCCAGTCCGTGATTGGCCAGGGTGCGCACCCAGAGCTCGAGGATGGCGCGCGGGGTCAGGCCCATGCCGACGATGGCATTGGCGCGAGCACCGGCGCGAAGCCGCGCGGTCGGCATGGCGGCGCGCACGGCGTCAACCATCTCCCACGGATTCTCGCGGCAGTAGCGCACCAGCACCTCAAAGAGCGAGGAGCCCGTGAAGTCGACGACGTGGTAGCCCATCGCGTCGATCTCGCGCGCGACCGGGACGCTGTGACCCGCCCGCATCCGCATGCCCCAGAGGCTCTGCTGACCGTCGCGGATGGACTGGTCGATGAACTTGATCTCGGTCACAACTGCTCCTCGGATCCGGTGTCTCGTGTGGGCTCTAGCGGGTGAGTGTCATGTGATGGTGGTCGGATGTCATGGACGATCGGTGTCACTCAGCGGAGGCCGCGGGCCATGACGGCAGGAAGGCCTGCTCGACCCAGCGGGTGTGATGGTCCTGCGCCACGAAGTCCGCACTAGCGATGAGGTCCAGCAGGAAGTCGCGATTGGTGCGCACCCCGTCGACCACGAGGTGCCCCAGGGCTCGTGCCATGCGCTGCAGTGCATCGTCGCGGTCACTGCCGTGCGTGATGATCTTGGCGATCATGGAGTCGTAGTACGGCGGGATGAGGTAGCCGCCGAAGACGTGGCTGTCGACCCGCACACCGCCACCCTGCGGCGGGATCCAGCGGGTCACCCGCCCCGGCGACGGCAGGAAGTTGAGCGCGGGATCCTCGGCATTGAGCCGGCACTCGATCGCATGCCCGGTGAGCACGACATCGGCCTGGGTGAACGACAGCGGATCACCCGCCGCGATGCGCAGCTGCTCGCGGACAATGTCGATGCCGGTCAGCTGCTCAGTGACCGGATGCTCGACCTGGACTCGGGTGTTGACCTCGAGGAAGGCGAAATCACCGGTGACGGCATCCACGATGAACTCGACCGTGGCCGCACCTGCATAGTCAAGAGCGCGGGCGATGCCGAGGGCGGACTCGTGCAGCTGCTCACGGACATGCATGGGTACGGCGCTGGCCGGGGCCTCCTCGACCACCTTCTGATAGCGGCGCTGTGCCGTGCAGTCACGCTCGCCGAGGTGGACGACATTGCCGTGGGTGTCGGCGAGGATCTGCACCTCGACATGCCGGGCTCGGCTGACGAAGCGCTCGACATAGAGGCGACCGTCGCCGAACGCCTGCAGCGCCTCGTGGCTCGCGGAGGCGAAGCGATCCCTGAGGTCCTCGGAGCGCTCGACGAGGACCATCCCTCGCCCGCCGCCACCGGCCGCGGCCTTGAGTAGGACCGGGAAGCCGACGCGCGCGGCCACCTCGGACGCCTCGTCGACATCCGCGAGAGCATCGCTGCCCGCACCGGTCGGCACACCCAGGGCGCGAGCCACCGCACGGGCCTCGACCTTGTCGCCGCCACGCCGGATCGCGGTCGGGC
>CAZLHZ010000023.1:5969-7111 GCA_964559285.1 uncultured Actinomycetes bacterium
TGGAGCGCATCGCACCCGGTGAGGACGGCGGCCGCAATGACACGGTCGATGTCGAGGTAGCTCTGGGGGGACGGTCCGGGGCCGATGCAGACGACGCGGTCTGCCAGGACCGCCGCCATGCTGTCGCGGTCGGCCTCGGAGACGATCGCGACGCTCTCGACGCCCTCGTCGATGCAGGCGCGGATGATCCGGACCGCGATCTCACCGCGATTGGCGACGAGGACCCGGCGCAGTGACCCCATGGATCATCCCTCGGGGGAGATGATCACAAGCGGTTGGGCGAACTCGACCATGGCGCCGTTGTCGACGAGGATCGCGGTCACCGTCCCGGTGACACCGGCCTTGACGTGGTTCATGAGCTTCATGACCTCGACGATGCACACCGTGTCCTCGGCGTCGACCCGCTGGCCAACCTCGACGAACGGCGGGGCGCCCGGCTGGGGGGAGCGCCAGAAGAGCCCGAGCGAAGGGGAGGTCACCCGGTGACCGTCGGGCAGGCCCGCGGCCGGACCCGTGGACGGGGCGGCAGCGGGAGCGACAGCAGCCGCCGGAGCAGCGGCAGCGACCGGAGCCGAAGCCGCGGGAGCCGCAGCGACCGGAGCGGCCGCCACCGGGGCGGGGGCGGCGGCCGGGGCCGCCGCGGGAGCAGTCACCGGGGGCCGACCGGTCCGGGTCACATCGAGCCGGGTGTCGCCGTACGCAAGGGACATCTCGTCCCAGTCGGAGGCCTCGAAGGCCCTGAGCAAGGCTCGGATGTCTTCCGGGGTCAGGGACACCTGACTCCTCCTTTGTCGGTCGCAGAATCATCGGGGGACTGCACCGCCCGGTGCCTGAACCCTGCCAGACATCGGATGTTTGTGGCACACTAGCGTCGCCTCCGCCGAGTTTCAATGCTGTGGAGGGAACCCGTCGGCCCGATCCGGCGGCCAGGGAGGTGGCATGAGCGTCACCGACGAGGTCATCGTCAAGATCCGCGAGCTCATCCTGTCCGGGCAGATCCGCCCGGGGGAGCGGCTGCCCCCGGAGCAGGAACTCGCGACCCTGCTCAAGGTGTCGCGCAGCTCCCTCCGCGAGGCGGTCAAGGCCCTCAGCCAGGCCCGGGTGCTCGACGTGCGGCGCGGTGACGGAACCTACGTGACGAG
>CAZLHZ010000023.1:7121-12797 GCA_964559285.1 uncultured Actinomycetes bacterium
GCCAGGTGCTCACGGCGCTAGTGGTGCGCACCAAGAAGGGTGTGCGGCGCGGTGACGGGACCAATGTCACGAGTCTGGAGCCGGAACTGCTCCTGTCGGGGATGGCGTTCGTCGTCGACCTCATGCAGGACACGACCCTCATCGAGGTCTTCGAGGTCCGCAAGCTCCTCGAGCCAGCGGCGACCTCGCTGGCAGCCCAGCGAATCACGGACGAGCAGATCCGCGGCCTGCGGGAGAGCCTGGCCACGATGCGCGAGGCTCACGACCCGGAGGAGCTCGTCGTCCGGGACATGGAGTTCCACTCCCAGATCGCCGCCTCGACCGGCAACTCCAGCCTGTGCTCCATCCTCGAGGCGATCTCGACCCGGGCACTGCGGGCCCGCATCTGGCGTGCCTCGGTGAGCGGAATGAAGTCGATGACCCTCTCCCAGCACGCCCTCATCCTCGACGCGCTCGAGAACCGCGACCCCGCGCTGGCGCGGGCGTCGGCGATGATCCACGTCTCGGAGTCCGAGCGCTGGCTGCGCGTCTACCTGTCCGGGCTGCGCGAGGCCACGGGTGGACGCGAGCTGCCTGATGAGGGATCCATCGACCTCGACGCCATCATGGCCGACCCTGCCGGTGCTGACCTGAGACCTCTGGAGACTGGACGATGACCCTGGCCTACATCACCGGTGTCGGGATGACACCGTTCGGCCGCCACCCGGAGGCCACGGTTCCGTCACTGGCGCTCGCGGCCGCATCCGCCGCGCTCGCCGACGCCGGGGTGTCGGCCGAGTCCATCGATGCCGTTGTTGTCGGCAATGCCACGCAGGGGGCGATGGAGGGGCAGCACGGGATCCGCGGCCAGCTCGCGATCGCCGGACTCGGACTGCGGCCGGTGCCGGTCATCAATGTCGAGAATGCCTGCTGCAGTGCGACAACGGCGCTTCAGGTGGCGACGGCCTATGTCCGCGCCGGCATGGCGGTCAACGTCCTCGCCATCGGCGTCGAGATCATGACCCAGGCCGATCTGCCCGCCCTGCTCGCCGCCTTCGAAGGCAGCTGGAGCGTTGCCGATCGCGAGGAGACGATCGCCCGGCTGGCCGAGTGGGGTGCTCGTACGCCGGTGCCGGAGGATGCCGTCGAGCTCGCGAGCCGCACGGTGTTCATGGACATCTACGCATCCTTCGCCCGCGATCACATGGCGCGCTTCGGCAGCACCGTCGAGCAGTTCGCTGCAGTCTCGGCGAAGAACCACATGCACTCCGTGCACAACCCGCTCGCGCAGTATCAGAAACCCTTCACCATCGACGAGGTGCTCGCCGGTCGCCCGGTCGTGTGGCCGCTCACGGTGCCCATGTGCTCGCCGGTGAGTGACGGAGCAGCCGCAGCCGTCGTCTCGAAGAATCCGGCAGACCGCGCGGTGCGCATCAAGGCGATCCAGCTCGGACACGGCGGCACCTGGGATGGGCGCGATGCAGCCGACCATGTCAGTCATCAGACTGCGATCCGCGCCTTCGCGGAGGCCGGTCTCGACCCGGCGGATGTCGACGTGGCCGAAGTGCACGACGCGACGGCGGTCGGGGAGGTTCAGCAGGTCGAGCACATGATGCTCGTGCCCTACGGCCAGGGCGGTGCGGCGGCCCTGCGCGGTGAGACCGCCCTCGGTGGCCGGATCCCGGTCAACACCTCCGGCGGTCTGGAGAGCCGCGGGCACCCGATTGGTGCCACCGGACTCGCGCAGATTCACGAGCTCGTGACGCAGTTAAGGGGCGATGCAGGCCCGCGGCAGGTCGACGGCGCGCGGGTGGCTCTCGCTGAGAACAGCGGTGGGCTCGTCAAGCTCGAGGAGGCCGCGGTGGCCGTCACCATTCTCGAGGCGATGTGAACCTCGGCCAGACTCTCGCGCTGAGCGCCCGCGCTCACGGTGATCGACCTGCGGTGTACGTCGATGACCGCGTCGACTGCACCTATGGCGAGTGGGCATCGCGGGTCGCCGCACGAGCAGGGCATCTGGTCACCCGCGAGCAGATCCGCCCCGGTGATCGCATTGCGCTCTACATGACGAATCGCCCGGACTACCTCGAGGCGCTCTACGCCATCTGGTGGGCGGGAGCTGCTGCAGTGCCCCTGAGCTCAATGCTGCATCCGCGTGAGGCAGCAGCTCTCATCGACGACTGCGGTGCGCGCCTGTGCCTGGTGTCCACCGATCTCGCTGAGGGCCTGCATGCGGTGATCGGCGATCCCCGACGGCTGCGCGTCATCGATGAGACGGCGTTGAAGGTCGAGCGCCAGGCGGAGAGGATCGACTGCGCCCTGCGTGACTCGTCCGATCTGGCGTGGGTGTTCTACACGAGCGGCACGACGGGGATGCCCAAGGGAGCAGCGCTCTCGCACGGCAATCTCATGGCGATGCTCATGGCCTACCTCGGCGATGTCGAGTGGGTCGATGAGCGATCCGGCCTGCTGCACCTGGCCCTGCAGAGTCATGCCTCAGGACTCTTCGCACTGCCGTTCGTCGCGCGCGCTGCAGCACAGGTGGTGCCCACGGCCGCTGATCCCGCGCACGTGGCTCGGCTGCTCAGTGTCCATGACCGACTGAGCTTCTTCGTCCCACCGGTGCTCATGCGTCGACTCTCCGCTGCTCCGGAGATCCAGGCAGCTCCTGTGGACCGGATGGGGACTCTGCTTGTCGGTGCGGCACCTGTGCATGCCGATGACCTGCGCGCGGCCATGGCCACCTTCGGAGTGCGGGTCTGGAACGGCTACGGCCAGGGTGAGACTCCCTGCACCATCACGGCCATGGATGCCCGTGCGATGGCACGGGCCGCGGCCCTGGGTGACGAGGTGCTGCTCGGTTCCGTCGGGGTGCCGCGCATCGGCACCCATGTCGCCCTCCTTGACGAGGACGATCGACCGGTCGGTGACGGCGAGGTCGGCGAAGTGTGCGTGCGCGGGGCGACCGTCATGGCGGGCTACCTCGATCGTCCCGACGCCAATGCCCAGACACTGCGCGGCGGCTGGCTGCACACCGGTGATCTCGGCCGGTGGGAGCGCGGGCATCTCGTCCTGCATGGCCGGAGCAAGGACATGATCATCTCCGGTGGTGCCAACATCTATCCCATTGAGATCGAGGAGGCCCTGCTGCGGCAGGGAACCGTCAGCGATGTCGCGGTCATCGGCGTACCCGATGATGAATGGGGTGAGCGTGTGGTTGCCGTGGTCGTGCCCACGCCCGGGGCGACGGTCGATGCCGCTGACCTCGATGCCTACTGCCTGTCGACGATGGCGCGCTACAAGCGGCCGAAGGAATATCTCGTGAGGACGGCGCTGCCACGCAACGGTGCCGGCAAGATCCTCAAGCGCGAACTGCGTGATGAGTTCATCTCCCAGAATCAGTCCAAGGAGTAGCCATGCCGCATATCGACTTCCTCGACGAGACCCTGCGCGATGGGCAGCAGAGCCTGTGGGGCATGCGGATGCAGGCAGCGCATGCGCTCCCTGTCGCCGGCACGCTCGATCGCACCGGCTTCAGCCGGATCGATCTCGCGGCCTCCTCCTTCATGGAGGTGCTCATCAAGTTCTGCCGCGAGGATCCGTGGGAGGGCCTCGACCTCATCATGGGCCGGATCAAGAAGACGCCCACGCGTGGTGGCATGCGCTCCAACGCCGCCGTCTCCATGGGGATCACTCCGCCCGACCTCATGGATGCATGGATGCGCCAGCTCAACCGGCACGGTGTGCGCTCCTTCTGGATCTACGACGTGCTCTACAACTTCCACAACATCGATCGACTGGCACGTGTGGCCAAGGAGTTCGGCTCTGAGATCGCGGGCACGGTGTTCTTCACCCAGTCGCCCGTGCACACCGATGAGCTCTTCGAGTCGCAGGTGCGCAGCATGGCGGCAATCCCGGGTGTCGACACGATCCTGTTCTACGACACGGCTGGTGTGCTCGAGATCGATCGCATCCGCACGCTGGTGCCGCGAATCGTCGCCGCAGCAGGCGGCAAGCCGGTCGAGATGCACTCGAACAACCTCATGGGCATCTCGGGGCCGGCGTACTGCGAGGCCATCAAGCACGGTGTCACGGTGCTGCACACCGCGAGCCGTCCGATGGCCAATGGGCCGTCCGTGCCGTCGACCGAGGTCATGGTGCGCAACATCGAGGCCCTCGGCTACTCGCACTCGCTCGATGAGCGACTCTTCCCGCCGGTTGCCGAGCACATGGAGCGAGTCGGCAAGGCGATGGGCTATCTCGTCAACCAGTACTCCGAGTACGACCTCTTCAACGTCACCCATCAGGTGCCCGGTGGGATGGTCGGGACTCTGAAGGCGCAGCTGGCGCAGTACGGCATGACGCATCGCTTCACGGAGGTTCTCGAGGAGACCGCTCGGGTACGCCGCGAGCTGGGTTACCCGATCATGGCGACACCCGTCAGCCAGCTCGTCGGCATCCAGGCGGTGCTCAATGTCGTGACCGGGGAGCGCTACTCGGTCGTGCCCAAGGAGAACCTCATGTATGCCGCCGGGTTCTACGGCAATCCGCCGGCCCCCATTGATCCGCAGGCGATGGATCGGATGATGTCCAGTCCGCAGTGGAAGGAGGTCGTCGCCAGTCCGCCCGAGGAGCCGAGCATCGAGGAGCTGCGCAGGCGCTATGGCACAACCAACGACGACGAGCTCATCCTGCGCTTCCTCGTGCCCGAGACGGATCTGGCGGCCATGCGCGCCGCCGGCCCGGTGAAGCAGGACTTCCCGCTCGCCTCACCCGAGGTTGAGGAGGTTCGCACGCTGCTCAAGGCGGTGAACTCGCCCTATGTGCGCGTCGTCACCGAGGAGATGGACCTGCAGCTGCGCAAGGCAGGGTCCTGATCCGTTCCATCGGCATCCTGCCGGCCTCACAGCAGGTCGGCGCCGCCGTAGACCATGTAGACCTGACCGGTGAGCATCTCGCCGTCCGGTGAGGTGATGAAGCGGGCCAGGGCGGTGTAGTCGTGCGGGCCGGCAAGACGGCGCATGGGATTCGCCTTGCGTGAGGCCTCGATCTTCTCGTCGGTCTTGTCGCCGTAAACCTCGCGCAGGGCCTTCGTGTCCTGGGTGCCCGGGGAGATGGCATTGACTCGGATGCCGTCAGGACCAAGCTCAACCGCGAGGTTGCGGATGAGCGACTCCGCAAGCGCCTTCGCGGGACCGACGGAGCCGTAGCCGGGAATGACACGCGTGCTGCCGCGGCTCGACATGAAGAGCACCGACGAGCCGCGCTGCAGGTGCGGTCGGGCGGCGTGGACGAGCCACAGCAGCGACACCGCGTTGACGTTGAAGGCGTGGGAGATGTCCTGCGGCGTGTGGTCCAGCAGCGGACCCTGCAGCACTCGGACCAGACTGTGGACGAGGACCCGGATCGAGCCGTCTCCCGCCCGGGCTGCGGCATCAATGAAACGCTGGCAGCCCTCAATCGTGCCGAGATCCTCACGGATCGCCACGGCGGTGATTCCCTGCTCCGTGAGCTGACGCACCGCATCTGCTGCCGACTCATCGTCGCGCTGGTAGCCGAGGATCACCGTCTCACCCGACTGGGCGAGGCCACGCGCCATCTCCAAGCCAATCCCGCGATTGCCTCCGGCCACCACTACGGTCATCTTCACGCCTTTCGAGGGAGGATGTCCGTGCTGAACCGGAGGGCCCTTCTCGC
>CAZLHZ010000024.1:0-9713 GCA_964559285.1 uncultured Actinomycetes bacterium
CAGGCACCCGATCACCGGGATATCCGCTCACTCCGTACGACCTCGGGCATGCTGGCGCCCGCCATAGAACGGCTGAGTCTAGGCTCCCCGGGCCGATCGGGTCCAATCCGGGGGACCCTGAGAGGATTCGCCCATGACGAACCGCATCTCCCGGCGCATCGGCGCGATCACCGAGTCCGCGACCCTGGCGGTCGACGCGAAGGCCAAGGCCCTCAAGGCCGCTGGTCGCCCGGTCATCGGCTTCGGGGCGGGCGAGCCGGACTTCCCGACCCCCGACTACATCGTCGAGGCGGCGGTGGCGGCCTGTCGGGATGCGCGGTGGCACCGTTATACCCCCGCTGGCGGCCTGCCCGAGCTCAAGGAGGCGATCGCCGCCAAGACCCAGCGCGACAGTGGGTACGCCGTCACCGCGGGGCAGGTGCTCGTGACCAATGGCGGCAAACAGGCCCTCTACGAGGCGTTCGCGACCCTGCTCGATCCGGGTGACGAGGTGCTCCTGCAGGCGCCGTACTGGACGACCTATCCGGAGGCGATCCGGCTGGCGGGCGGCGTACCCGTCATCGTCGAGACGGACGAGACCAGCGGATATCTGGCGACGGTGGAGCAGTTGGAGGCGGTGCGTACGCCGAAGACGAAGGTGGTCGTGTTCGTGTCGCCGTCGAATCCGACGGGTGCGGTCTACTCCCCCGCGGCCGTTGAGGCGATCGGTCGGTGGGCGGTCGAGCATGACCTGTGGGTCGTGACGGATGAGATCTACGAGCACCTTGTCTATGGGGATGCGCGCTTCACGTCGATGCCGGTGCTCGTGCCCGAGCTCGCGGATCGCTGCGTCATCGTCAACGGAGTCGCGAAGACCTACGCGATGACGGGCTGGCGCGTGGGCTGGCTCATCGGTCCGGCCGATGTCGTCAAGGCGGCGACCAACCTGCAGTCGCATGCGACATCCAATGTCGCCAACGTGTCGCAGATCGCCGCGCTCGCTGCGGTCAGCGGCGACCTGTCAGCGGTGGAGGAGATGAAAGTCGCCTTCGATCGGCGGCGGCGGATCATCGTCGACCTGCTCAATGCGATCCCCGGTGTCGAGTGCCCGACTCCCGAGGGCGCGTTCTACGCCTACCCATCGGTGAAGGGCGTGCTCGGTCGCTCCATCAATGGCGTGACGATCAGCTCATCGGCGCAGCTCGCCGAGATGGCGCTGGAGTCCGCCGAGGTCGCCGTCGTCCCCGGCGAGGCCTTCGGCACCCCGGGCTACATCCGCCTGTCCTACGCCCTCGGCGACTCCGACCTCGTCACCGGCGTCACCCGGCTCGGTGACTGGCTGGCCACAGCAACGTAACCCTGGTGCGGGCCTACTCTGGGCCGTGATTGTCATCCCTTCTTGGGATAGCCTCCCCCGTAGATAACCCAAGGGGGATGGATGAGATTGTCGACCCGGCGGGCCATCATTGGCCTTGCCGCACTTGCGATCAGTGCTGGGGCCTTGATCTTGAATCCTGTAGCTCACGCGGGTGTTGCGCCGACGCCACCCACTGATGCTCACTTCAGTGGTCGAGGACCCCACCAGATCAGTTTCTCTTGGGCTCCACCTTTCGGCGTCGGCGTTGACGACTACCTAATAGAGTTTGCCGAATTTGGAAGCGAGAGTTGGACCAGATTTGATGACGGCATTTCAGATTCCGTTCAAGCAACTGTCTCGGGACTATCCACTGGAGTTGGCTATAAGTTCCGTCTAGCGACCTTGAGCGCGGGACAAACTAGTGAATGGGCGCTCGTGCAGCCAGCCCCTCAAACGGTCACGACTGGCGCCAATCACACTTGTGCCTCCTTTGATGGCGGTCGCGTAGCCTGCTGGGGACGAAACGACGTCGGTCAGTTGGGAATCGGGAGCCGCACGGACACGCTTGTGCCAACGACGGTGGACCTCCAGGACGCAGCCATACAGGTTTCAGCAGGAGATCGGCATACATGTGCATTAATGAATACGGGTGCAATCGCATGCTGGGGACTAAATGAGGATGGTCAACTCGGCAGCGGAACTTACTTGAACTCGATGACTCCCACATTCGTGCGTGGCATCAATACTGCCGTCGGAATCGCGGCAGGAGGGTCACATACTTGCGCGACGCTAGACGATGGAACCGCACGTTGCTGGGGCGCAAATGGCCGACTTCAACTCGGAGTTTCTGGAGTATCGCGATCCAACCTTCCGGTCAGCGTTCCTGGGGCTACATCTGTAGTGTCGATATCCGCCGGATACCGACACACGTGTGCTGTATCCGGGAATGAACTGGTTCAATGTTGGGGAGACAACAGCAACGGCCAGTTGGGTACAGGTTCAAGCGGCTCATCTTCGACCGCAAGAGTCGTCACAGGAATCTCAACGGCGGTGCTAATCAGCGCCGGTTACAGTCACACGTGCGCGATTCTCGTAGACTTCTCGCTAAGTTGTTGGGGCGGCAATGGCCATGGACAACTGGGCATCGGGACGACGGTCGACTCATCGACGCCCAAGAGGGTCTCCGGCTCGTACAGCGCAGTGAGTGCCGGAGGATTGTTCACGTGTGCGATAGCGCAATCGTCCTCGGTCTCATGTTGGGGAAGAAACTCCTCAGGGCAGCTTGGAAACGGCACCCTAACTACGTCAAGTCGCCCATTGTTGACCTCCTCTCAAGGCGCCTCAGCTGTCACGACGGGGGGTGGGCACACGTGTGTCATCGCGAATGGGTCGCAACTCCAGTGCTGGGGATACAACGCATACGGGCAACTAGCATCGACGAGTGGCTACCAACGCAGCCCGAGAGCAGTGCTGATGACCAAACCCGTAGGGGCGAGGTTCCCAGCGGGCACACCAAGCTCCGTCTCTGCTCTCACGGCTTCTGGCTTCACCTCACGTTCAATCACGGTGTATTGGAAGTTGGGAGAGAGCGACCCGGATGCTCCCATCACCGGCTACCGCATCCAAGTCCTCAACGACGGAGCGTGGACCACCGTAGAAACCACCGATGCCGAGACCACCACAAGCACGATCGGAGACCTCACCCCCAACACCACATACACCGCCCGCGTCGTCGCCACCTCAGATGCAGGAAACACCCCAAGCACCAGCACAACCGTGCGAACATCCGGCCCACCCACCACCACCCCCACCCCCACCCAAACCGGACGAACCAGCACCACCATCACCCTGCGCTGGAACCCCGCCACACCCGACACAGGCGCACCTATCACCGGCTACCGCATTCAGCGGTGGATCTCAGGTGACTGGACCACACAGATGACTGTTGACTCTTCGGACGCCGAGGTCACGATTCAAGATCTTGTACCCAACTCCGCATACACCTTCAGGCTCCTCGCCGTCAGCGATGCAGGTAGCGCCTCGAGTTCCAACATGAATGCCGCGACTTCGGCACCGCCTGCTTCTCCTGGCCGAGTCACCCAAGAGGCTCGCACCGCCACCAGCGCACGAGTCGCTTGGGCTGCAGCCTTAGCCGATGATGGCGCGCCTGTGACTGGCTACCGAGTCGAGATTCTTGACGGTGACTCGTGGCGAGTGGTTGCCATCGTCGATGCTGACTCTCGTAGCGTCACAATCTCCGGCATGGAGACTGGGTCACAGACACAGGCCCGGGTTGTTGCGCTGTCAGATGCTGGAGAATCCTCACCGTCGATTGTCACGGTTCGAACATCGTCACCTCCCTCCGACATGCCTGCCCCCCGAGTTGTTGGTTTCACTAGTTCATCTGTCTCAATCTCGTGGAGCGCAGGAAGTCCTGATGATGGAGCACCCATCACGGGGTACGTCATTCAGAGGCGCGAATCGAGTACTTGGGCGGCGATTGCTCAAACCTCTCCAAGTGAGAGATCGTTCACAATTGCAGAGTTGGATAGTGCCACCTCCTATGTCATTCGTGTCATCGCGCTCTCCGAAGCTGGGGCATCAGGAGGCCGCGAATCTACAATCAACACGTTGGGAACTCGGACCATGTCGATTCAGGTCCTGGCATCTGATGGGCTGCCCGTAGCTGGCGGCTCCATCAAGTGGCAGTCGGTGGATCGTGAATATGCATCTGCAATCCGCGTTGGACTCACAGACAACGGGTTGGTCGATATCTTTCGTGCTCCTGCACGATTGGTGCGGATCACGGTCACTGATGCCATGACTCCAGATGGAGCTTTGGTCTCCGGTTCTTGGGAGGTCATGCTCGGCCAGCCCGGCACGACTACTCTGCGCCTTCCCGTCACTCCGTCACCAGCACTGCGCACGGTGCGGGTGCTGCTGCCGAACCGCCTTCCTGTGTCATTGGCCCGGGTCACCGTCTCACCCGTGACATCGACCGTCTACGTGGACGGCTTCACCTTCTCCGTCCCGCAGGTGGTGTCGAGCGGGTTCACGGACCTCAACGGCGCATTCTCAGTCATTGGCTTCTCGACGAGTGCGGCGACGTTCAACGTGAAGTACAACGACGGCATCCTCATTCAGTCGAAATTCGACCAGCCACTTACGGGTCGCTCAACAGAAGTGAGACTCAACGAGATGCCGTGGATCTCCCTCGATTCCACTTCAGTGACCGCATCTCTCAACTCACTCGTGAGCGTGCCGATCACCGCGGTGGAAGGCACATCAGGCCGCGGCGGCCGGGTCGGCGCTGTTCCCCGTGCCGGAAGTGGCTACTCCGTGAAGATCACTCCTCCTCCCGGAGCTCCCCAGTCGTGCAAGGGAAGCAAGCTCACCGGCACCACGGATGACACGGGACGGGTTGTGCTCAAGGTTTGTGCCAGTAAGTCGGGCACCTACTCGATCACGAGCAAGGGAGCCGTGGCCACATCGGCACTCACCCTGCTGGTGACCGGAGCTCCCTCAACTCCGGTCTCAGCGCTGAGCGTTATCTCCCCAACCCCGGGTTCTGCCAAGGTCGCGTGGAACGCACCGATCTTCAGCGGAGGTAGCCCGGTGACGGCGTACTCCATCACCCTGCAAGGTGGTGGGCAGTCCCTCACCAAGACGCTCACGACCGCCGCAGACCTACGGGCACGCACCTGGACGTTCACCGGGCTCAAGAGCGCGGTGACCTACACCGCCTCCGTGGTGGCCGTGACTAGGAACGGCCGGTCCGATGCCGCGACAGCCGCTGTGGGCGTGGCCTGAGCTGGCTACAGCGGAGTAGGCGCGAACGCCATATTCGGCTGGCCCTTGGCGTTGAGATCGGTCCACGACGTCGGAGCCGAGCACGCACCGGAGCGCACCCGGCCGCCGTTCCACGCCTTGCGGATGCAGTTGGCGATCGCTTTCTGGCCGTAGTAGTTCGGGTGCAGCGACTCGGTCAGGGTGAAGGGTCCGCACGAGATGGTGCAGGACAGGCGCAACTGCGAGATGCGCTCCGACGTATCCACCTGCTCGCGCTCCGTCGTCGTCTCCTCAACAAGGGTGGTGCCTGTCTCGCACAGTCGCCGTCCCTCGAAGGCCGAGGTGATGTCGAGGGTGTTCACCACCTTGCCGGTCTGCGTCGACGCATCTCCCGCGGCACCGAACACGAGCTCGTTGAGGGTGGGAACGACCGTGTTGTTCACCCAGTCCAGATCACCCGACCAGAACGGGCAGCCACCGTGCAGGTGCCGGTCGCCGATGCTCCAGCGCATCCGATTGCCCGGGGCCACCGCGCTCGGATAGCCCTGCACGAGCAGGGACCACGAGTTGTCGGCGTACCCCGCTGCGCGCATCGTCGAGATGATGCGCACCATCGCGTCGCGCACCTTCACCCGCACCTCGGGTGCAGTGGCGAGGACCTCCTCGCTCGTCGCATCATCGAAGCAGTAGTCGCGCAGGAACCGATTGCTCAGGAGGAAGTCGCTCACGCACTGGGTGAGGAGCTTGGAGAAGCCGAAGTTGTTCCCACCGACACTGAGCACGATGAGGCTCACCCGCCGCTTGGCCAGGACATCAACGAGGGCTCCGAACTGCCCCTGCATGTCGATGCCGGGGATATCGCGGTCGAGAAGATCCTCGTGGTACGTCGTTGCCCGGGCGCCCGAGCAGGCCAGGTTGATCGATCGGACGCGGGCGCTGAAGTGGATCTGCGCGACCTTCGAGCGGTGGCAGCCCTCATCCTTCTCTCCCGTCGGGGTGTCCCAGTAGGACCGCTCCCCCGCATCAGCGCGCGCCACCGCCTCGGGGTTCTCCTGACCGATGTCGGCACCGTTCGTGTTGCCCTTCCAGCGCCCGGCCTCACCGGAGGCGTAGGAGTCGCCCATCATGACGACGACCGGCTTGCGGACCTTGGGGGCGCTCGGCTGCCCGCTCGCGGGGACGCTCACGACCACCGCGGTGATGGCCAGCGACGCCACGACAGCGGCGGACACGAGAAGGCGGGGGATTCTCGACGTGGACATGGCGGCAAAATACCGCGTCGGGCGCCGGGAGGGCGGTTCACCGGTCGATCCGGCGTCTGGCCCGGCGCCGGTGGCCCGCCTAGGCTAGGGCGCTGCGCCCGCCCGGCGCCTCGGCTGCGACCAGCACAGGGAGTGATCCGTGAGCCCGGAGGACCGTTCGATGACACCTCGGCAGGCTGCCCGCCGCCGGCCCTCTCGGGGATGACCGTCATGAGGGGGGTTGTCGGCCTCATCGGGGTGGCTCTCGCCCTCGTCACCATCGCGGATCTGGTGAAGACCATGCTCGTGCCCCGCGGTGGTGTCGCACCGATCGCGCGTGGCGCCAGCAGCGTGGTGTTCGCTCCCTACCGGCTCGCGATGCGGCTGTCCTCACACTTCCAGCGTCAGGACCGCATCCTCGCCTCCGCCGCCCCGGTGGCCCTGCTGGCCCAGCTCATCGCCTACGTCGCCATTCTCATCGTGGCCCTGGGGCTGGTCGTCTACGGGCTCAGTCCCCTCGATGTGAGCACCTCGCTCTACCAGTCTGCATCCACGCTCACGACACTGGGAATCGTGGCGCCGATCACCGGTGCCAGCGCGATCGCCTGCTTCGTCGCAGCCTTCCTCGGTCTGGTGACGGTGGCGATCTTCATCGGCTACCTCTTGGCGCTCTACGCCGCCTACACCCCGCGCGAGAGCCTCATGGCTCGGTGGAGCCTCATCGCCGGTGAGCCGGCCTGGGCGCCAGCTGCCTTCGCGCGCGCCCAGCTGCTCGGCATCCCGCCCGAGGCCATCCTGGACGCCGAGCGCTGGACAGACTGGACCTGCGATCTGCGCACCAACATCACGGTGAGTCCGATCCTTGCCGCCTTCCGCTCCACGACCCCGATGCGCCACTGGTCGACGACACTGCTGTCCGTCCTGGACACAGCCGCATTGCGTCTGGCCTGCCGCGTTGAGGCAACACGGGTGTCGGATATCAACCTGATCGCCGAAGGGATCGTCTCGGCACGGGTCATCAGCGGACACCGCGGAGATGTGAACCTGCCTGTAGAGGCTGCCATCCTCGAAGCACTGGCAGGCACGCGAACCGGATCCGATGCTGGCCTCTCCGACGCCCAGTGGCAGCCGTGCCTGACGATCCTGCGCGCCAGCGGGCTTGCTGATGACGCCAGCGCGCGCGACATCCGGTCACGCTTCGAGGCTGTTCGCGCTCTCTACTGGACCGACGTCGCGGGGCTCGCCCGCTCCTTCCACGCGGTGCCCGCCCCATGGTCCGGTGATCGATCACCGGCAGTCACGGTCGTCGACCCGCAGATGCCAACACTGAGCCGAAGCGGAGGTGTGGCATGACCCTGCCGTTCTGGTTCGAAGCCTTCGTGATGGCACTCAACTCCGCCTTCGGCGCTGCCCTCGCGCGCAGTCGCGCAACTCCCGTGTTCGGCACGCTCATGGCGGGACTGCTCGTGGGCCTGGGTGGTGGCGTCGTCCGCGATCTGCTCCTGCTGCAGGAGCCCGTGGCGATCAGCAACCCGGTGCTCATCCCCGCGTGCCTCGTGAGCGGCACCCTCGGAGCGCTCCTGTTCAGTCGCATCGTCGCCATGCCGAAGCCCGTCATCCTCATCCAGGGCATCGTCTTGGGGACCCTCGTCACCATCGGTGCACAGAAGGCGCTCACCCTCAATGCGCCGTGGGTCTCAGCCGTCTGCCTCGGTGTCATCACGGCCACCTTCGGGGGACTCATCGCCGACGTCATGACCGGGCAGCGGGCGACCATCGCCAAGCAGGCGCACTGGCTTGCGTCGGCTCTCACCTGCGGGTCGATCGCCTTCGTTGTCGTCTCGCTGACACTGGGGCCATGGCCCGCCGTCATCGTGAGCGTTGCCGTCTCCGCCGCCCTTCGCTACACCAGCGCGGTCCGCGACTGGCCTTCGCCGTCATGGCCGGGCAGGTCGCGTGGTGACTCCGCATCCACCCCGTCAGGACAGGAGCACTCATGAACCGGATCACCACGCCCTTCACGGTTGCGGCCGTGGAGTTCAACCCGGAGATCTTCGAGTTCGAGAAGAACATCGAGCGGGCGTGCGCCGTCATCGACGAGGCCGCATCACATGGTGCACGACTCATCGTCATGCCGGAAGCGGCGCTCTCGGGATACATCTACCGGGACCTCGACCAGTTCCTGCCCTACATGGACACCGTGCCCGGACGCGGCACCGACGCCATCGCCGAGGTGACCGCGCGGCACGGATGCTACGTCGCGATCGGCATCGCGGAGATCGATCGGACCACCGGGCTGACCTACAACACCGGCGCACTCATCGGGCCCGACGGATTCATCGGGAAGTACCGCAAGAACGGACTCAATCCCTCCGACATCGACTGGTTCACCCCGGGCAACACGGGCTATCCGGTGTTCGAGACCGAGCTCGGTCGCATCACCATGGTGATCTGCTACGACGACACCTACTGGGAGCCGGGCCGCCTGCCGATGCTCAAGGACGCGGATCTCATCGCCTACATCTGCGCATCTGATCGCCTCCTCCCGCAGTTCATGCCCGATGGTGCGAAGGGGACGCACTCGACGATCGCTGCCGTTCAGCAACTCGTTGCGTGGAATGGCCTGGCGATGGTGGCGGCTGATCGCAACAACGCGGAGACCAATCCCACGACTGGCATCACGGTGACTTACGGCGGCAGCGCGTCGATCTGGCAGGCCACGGGTGAGCGCATCGCGCACGCACCTGCCACGGACTACTCGAACACGATCACCAACCCCGGGATGATCCTCTACGGGCAGATTGATCCCGCCCGCTACGACAACGACCAGCGTCGCACTCGCGACCGTCGGCGTCCGGAGCTCTACGGGCCGCTGGCGTTCTTCCGCTCACCCACAGACCCCCGCGCGACGAAGACGG
Organism: uncultured Actinomycetes bacterium; assembly: GCA_964559285.1. Classification (GTDB taxonomy): domain Bacteria; phylum Actinomycetota; class Actinomycetes; order S36-B12; family S36-B12; genus CAZLHZ01. The sequence continues at coordinate 9,285 of CAZLHZ010000024.1, forward strand.
GAACGCGCCTGTCAGCGACGGCACTTCAGGTGCACCTCATCGCCGGCGACGTCACAGGGAACGTCGGCCGCGTGATGGAGCAGGTGGTGCGACTCGAGGGCACGCTCGAGCCTGGGCTTGTCGTCCTGCCCGCCTTCAGTCTCACTGGTCGCCCCGGCACCGACACTGACGCGAACGCCTGGGCCGAGAGTGGTCTGGGACGCACAGTGCAGGTCCTCGGTGACATTGCAGCCCGCCTCCGCAGTCATGTCGTCGGCTCGCACATCGAGCGGGATGGTGACCAGCTCTTCCACACGTGCGTGCTCGTCACTCCGCAGGGCACCGTTGCGGGCACCTACCGTCAAGCACATCCGGATCCGTGGATGACGTGGGCGACACCGGGTGATGCGCTACCCATCTTCGAGACCGCGATCGGTCGCATCGGGATGC
>CAZLHZ010000024.1:9723-12778 GCA_964559285.1 uncultured Actinomycetes bacterium
GCTCGCGTGCGAGGACGTGCGCTTCCCCGAAGCGTGCGGGGTCATGGCTGTGCGTCGTGCCGACCTCATTGCGGTGCCGACCGTATGGGACGGCACCTACGGCGGTCCGCTGCACGATGCCGGTGGCCTCTTCGCTCAGCAGTACCCCGCCAACACGATGTGTCAGTGGTACGCCGTTGCCAAGTGCAGCCAGGCCTACACGGTCGTCGCCAACGGTGTGGGTGAGGGCCGACAGGGCTCGTCCGGGATCTTCACCATCAATCCGGTGGACTCCGACGAGCCGCCCGTTGTCGGCAGCGTCGACCAGGCCGAGGCTGTCACCACGATCATCACCACGCTCGGCGATCCGGCGTGGTTCATGAGCCAGCATCGACTCGTCGGCGGCCGACGGCCTGACCTTGCCATCCCCGCCGTCCTCGATACCGCCTCGGCCGCGTTCCTTCGCTGGCGGGATGCACCGGGCTGGGACGCCTCGGGATGGACCGCCTACACCTCGTGAGCCGCCTCCGTCAGCCACGCGACATCGGCCACCCGGGGTTCGATCTCGACCACTGATGGCAGATGCGTGCGCATGAGCCGGGCGAAGGCACTCGCGGAGGCGCGCGGCGAGCTGGGGAAGCGCGTGGTCCACCAGACCACCTCGACCCGCGGCTCCGTCAGCCTGGCTCGGGTGCCCATCCGCTTGCGCTCGGAGGCCCCCCACCGGTCGAGCGTGTCCACCATCGACGTCATCGCGGTGAATTGCTGCTGGAAGCGCTCGATCTGGGCGTCATCGACGTCTGCTCCGGGTGAGATCGTGATGCCCACCCCGTTCATGAGCGAGTAGAGCCCCAGCGGCCAGATCCGCTTCCCACCGAGGAGTTCCCCCGCCCCGGCGTTGACGTTCCAGCACCGTCGACAGGCACGGGACACCCAGGGCACATGACCCACCTGGACTTCGCGGCAGCAGATCCAGCACAGCCACCTGATGCGATCGTTGCGCGCGTATCCGCACTCGAGAATTCCCGAGCGCCAATTGAAGGTCTCACCTGACATGACTTCTCCATCCGCTCTTCCCCGACGCGCGGGGCGGATCTTCCTCCGGAACCACCGTGCGCGGTGCGCGGTTGGTTCTCGGCAAGCCGGAGGGCTGAGCGCCGAGATCGTGATCCAGGATGAGGATACGACAGGTGGCTGACATGGCCTACCACTACGGTGGCGACACGTTTAGGCCCCACGCTCCACGCTCCACGGGAGGACCCATGACCGCCACACCCATCCGCTACGTCCTGCGCGCCGGGGCGAGTGTCTTCACCGTCTCCGCGATCGTCCTACTGGCCGCCCCCGAGTGGTTCACCCGCGAGCTCGGGCTCGATGCCACCCCCGGCACGTCGTGGACGATGCGGATGCTGGCCGCCGCTCTGCTGGGTCTGGCCGGCCAGATGGCGCTTGTCAGCCGCGGCACTGACCGCGTCGTGCGCCTCGGCGCCGAGGTCATGATCATCGCCGGTGGACTGTTCACCGCGTTCACGTTCATCGTGCCCGGTCCGTGGACGTGGCTGCGGTGGGCGTACGTCGCTTTCGGTGCGACCTTCTGGCTGGCCTACGTCATCCTGCTCGTGGCGGGACGCCGATCAGGCAGTCTCAGCTCAGCCCGTGCCACCGGCAGCGGACAGCAGAGCGGCTGATCTGCCCTGCACATAGAGGTAGCCCAGTGGCACGAACCCGCGGTTGCCCACCGTGTCACCCACGGAGAGATAGATCGTGTAGACCCCGTCTGGCTCATCCGCGTGGAACGTGACCTCCTGGGCCCACTCGCCGTCGAACGCCGTACCCGAGACGAGACGCGGCGCCCCTGAAACCCGCGATGGCGCTACGGGGTTGACCCCGTAGCCGAGCACCCCCTGCCCGTAGGGGCGGTAGATCCACACCATGGCGTATTCCACGCCGGACTCGTCGCGCAATGACCACGGGATGTCGAAGGTGACTTCGCTGCCGCCGTACGACGTCACCGTGTCACTGTTGTAGGTCTGCGGATCAAGCACCTTCGTCCACGTCGGGACGGTGAGTTCCGGCACCTCAAGGTCATCCGAGCCACCGACGAGCTGGATGTCCGTCTGCGTGTCCTCCGACCAGTTGCCGAGCGTGTCGACCGCGCCGATCCAGGCCCCGAGCAGATCGTTGGAGAACGTTGACGGCGGGGTGCACGTCACCTCGTAGGTCGCCGACTCCGCATCCTGTGCAATCGTGGACGCCGGTTCGCCGAAGCACCAGGTCATCCACCCGCTGCGGCCGCCGAGCCGCGCCCAGCCGGCCGCGATTCCTGCACGATCGACCACCGTCCACCGAATCGTCAGGGGTACGCCGACCGCCGCGGTCGCCGGCGCCACGATGTCGCGGATCACGGGACCTGTCGTGTCGACCACGCAGTCACTGAGCAGGCGATCAGCCGCGCACACGTCATCCCCGCGCCCTCCCGTCCCTGAGTCCGCGCCCGCTTCGCCGTCGAGAACGTCATCGCCACCGGCTCCGGTGAGGACATCGGCACCAGTGCCACCGAGGAGGTGATCATCGCCTGATCCGCCGAGCAGCTCATCGCGGCCATCGCCACCGATGATGACGTCATCCCCACCGAGGCCGAGGATGCGATCCCGTCCCGCGAGCCCGCAGATGACATCGTCACCGGGCGTTCCGCGCAGCACATCGGCGCGAGGAGTTCCGGTGATGGTGCAGTCAGGTGCCGGCGCGGTCGGCCGGGTTTGCGGCTGTGTCGCCGCGGCTGCTGACGGTCCCACGGATCCCACCGCGAGAAGGGACAATCCCACCGCTGCTACAACAAGTCGACGAGTCACCTGACGAGAGTGACAGAGGCCTCGGACGTCGGCAAGTGGGACTGCCACCTGCCAGATGAACTCGCTGCGACCTAGCCGATGGTGACGTGCTTGCCCACGCTCAGGACGGGGAACTTCTTCAGCTTGGCGACGGCCGGGCCGCGGCGCACCTTGCCCTTGGCGCTGAATGAGCAGCCGTGTGCCCGGCACTCCCAGCCGTTGCCATCCCACGCCACCGTGCCGGC
>CAZLHZ010000025.1:0-4443 GCA_964559285.1 uncultured Actinomycetes bacterium
TGACACCCTCGATGTCGATGCCGCGGGCGGCGACATCGGTGGCGACGAGGATGTCGACCTTGCCGCTGCGGAAGGCGCGCAGGGCCTGCTCGCGGGCGCCCTGTCCGAGGTCACCGTGCACCGTCGCGGCCGCGAACCCGCGCTCATTGAGCTCATCCGACACCTTCTGCGCCTTGCGCTTGGTGCGGGTGAAGATCATCGCCAGACCGCGCCCCTCCGCCTGCAGCACGCGGGCGATGAGCTCGACCTTGTCGAGGGGGTGGGCACGCCACACATGCTGCTCAATCGCATCGACCGTGGCGTTCTCGTCATTGGGATCGGAGGCGCGGATGTGCGTGGGCTGCGTCATGTAGCGGCGGGCCAGCGCGACGATCTGCCCCGGCATCGTCGCGGAGAAGAGCATCGTCTGCCGCTCGCTCGGCAGCAGCGCGACGATCCGCTCGACATCGGGAAGGAAGCCCATGTCGAGCATCTCGTCGGCCTCGTCGAGCACGAGCACCCGCACCTGAGACAGGTCGAGATCGCGACGCTTGGCCAGGTCGATGACCCGACCGGGAGTGCCGACGACGACCTCAATGCCCTGGGCGAGGGCCTCGACCTGCGGCTCATAGGCCCGGCCGCCGTAGACCGCGAGCACCCGGATCCCCCGGTGCCGACCGGCGCGGTCGAGGTCCTTGGCCACCTGCACGCACAGCTCGCGGGTGGGGACGATGACGATCGCCTGCGGCTTCGCGCCGTGCGCCGACGCGGGGATCTCGATGCGCTGCAGCAGGGGTACGCCGAAACCGAGGGTCTTGCCCGTGCCGGTCTTGGCCTGGCCGATGAGGTCCTTGCCCTCGAGTGCCAGTGGCAGGCACATCTGCTGGATGGGGAAGGCCTCCGTGATGCCATCGTCGGCGAGGGCCGAGGCGATATCGGGATGTGCGCCGAGTTCTAGGAAGGTGCTCAGGACTGACTCCAATGACAGATGCCCCCCGGCGCGACAGTCGTAACCGCGGGAGAAGGCCTCACACGAGCGCGCCTGAGTGAACGCGGCCAGTGTACCCGCCGGGTAGCCTCCATCCATGACCGAACCGCTGGCCGTGGCCGAGGGACCCGATGTGGCCGCGCTCGAGCGGGATCCGGCGTACCGCGCAGCCGTTGTCGACCTCCTCGGCGCCCTGGCCTACGGCGAGCTGGTCGCCGTCGAGCGGCTGGCCGCCGACGCCGCGATGGCCCCGACGATCGCCGACGAGGCTGAGCTGACCGCCCTGGCCGCCATGGAGCAGCGCCACTTCGTCGCGCTGCGCGACCGGCTCATCGACCTGGGGGCGGACCCGTATGAGGCGATGGCCCCGTTCCGCGGGCCGCTGATCGCGTTCCACGAGTTCACCGCCCCGTCGACCTGGCTCGAGGGCCTCATGAAGGTCTACGTCGGCGACGGATTCGCGACGGACTTCTTCCGCGAGATCGGGTCGCTGCTCGACCCGCGGACTCGTGACCTCGTCCTCGAGGTGTGCGAGGACCTGCGTCAGGTGGAGTACGTCGTGAACCGGCTGCGCTCGGCCATTGCCGCCGATCCCGCGGTGGCCGGTCGGCTCGCCCTGTGGGGACGGCGGCTGGTCGGCGAGACGCTCACCCAGGCGCAGCGGGTGCTTGCCGAGCGTGACGCGCTCACCCGCCTCCTCGTCGGAGGGATCGCTGGCCTGCAGACCGATCTCCACGGTGTGGCGCGGATGATCAGCCGACTCACCGATGAGCACAGCCGGCGGATGTCCGCCCTCGGGATGCAGGCCTGACGGGTTCCGCCTACGAGGCGAAGCCCACCTTGCGCGTCGCGGGGGCCCCGATCTCGACGTACGCAATCTTCTCGCCGGGCACGACGATGCGGCGGCCGCGATCGTCCTCGAGGGACAGCAGCCCGCCCTTGGCGATCGCGGTCGACACGGCCGCGGACACCTCGTCCGCCGACTGCAGGCTGTCGAGCACGATCTCGCGGGAGCTGTGCTGGACGCCGATCTTGACCTCCACGGTCAGCCTCCGCGGTGGTGGGTGCGATCCGCGCCGGTGGACGCGGGGGTGTGGCTCTCGGGGTGCGTGAGGGGAAATCCGCGGATCCCGCGCCAGGCGAGGTCGGCGACGAGGTCGGCCGCCTGCACCAGCGGAAGTCGATCTACGCGGTCAGCATCGCGCAGCCAGTGCAGGGCCGCATCCCGGGCCAGTCCGATGAGGCCGTAGGCGAGGAGTCGGGCATCGGCCTCGCACAGTCCGGTGTCCTCGGCGATGACCGCGGTGGCCATGGCGGCGCAGGCCTGATCAACACTCTTCACCCGCTCGCGGACGGCCGGCTCATTGAGCAGGTCGCTTTCGAAGACCAGGCGGTAGGCGCTGTCGGGGGAGTCGACGAACTCGAAGTAGGCCTGAGCGGTCGCGTGCACGCGCCGCTTGTTGTCATGCGTCGCCTGCAGTGCTGCCAGAAGGGTGTCGACGAGTGAGGCGGCTCCGGCATCGAGCAGTGCGAGGTAGAGCTCGAGCTTGCTGGGGAAGTGCTGATAGAGCACCGGCTTGGTCACCCCGGCACGCTCGGCGATCTCCTCCATGCCCGTGGCGTGGTAGCCCCGGGCGACAAACACCTCGCGCGCGGCGGTGAGCAGCTGGGCTCGGCGTACCTCACGGGGAAGTCGGGTGCCGGACAGTCGACTGCCGCGGGGGGAGTCCTGCGTCACCGACATATCGGCATCCTAGGTGGGATTTCGGTGCGAGGATGCCGGGTCGACATGCCCGCACCCGCAAAGGAGAGGGACCGTGACCTCGGACATCGAGATCGCCCAGGCGGCCACCCTGCTGCCCATCGCCGAGGTCGCCGCGTCCCTGCAGATCCCGGACGAGGCACTCGAGCCCTACGGCCGGACCAAGGCCAAGGTGCACCTGTCGTGGCTCGCCGCGCAGCCCCGGCGCGACTCCCATCTCATCCTCGTCACCGCGATGAGTCCGACACCGGCAGGTGAGGGCAAGACGACGACGACCGTGGGACTGGGCGATGCCCTGCGCCGCATCGGATGTGACGCGATGATCTGCCTGCGTGAGCCCTCCCTTGGACCGGTGTTCGGGATGAAGGGCGGTGCCGCCGGTGGTGGTCGAGCGCAGGTCGTCCCCATGGAGGACATCAATCTGCACTTCACCGGCGACTTCTCGGCTATCGGGCTGGCAACGAATCTGCTCGCCGCGCTCATCGACAACCACATCCACCATGGCAATGCGCTCGGCATCGATGTCCGTCGCATCACCTGGAAGCGCGTTGTCGACATGAATGACCGTGCCCTGCGCGAGATCGTCGTGGGGCTGGGCGGGCCGAGCAATGGACTCCCACGTGAGGACGGCTTCGACATCGTCGTCGCCAGTGAGGTCATGGCGATCTTCTGCCTTGCCTCGTCGCTGGAGGATCTCATCGACCGCCTCGGCCGGATCGTCATCGGCTATGACCGCGAGCGTCGACCGGTGACCGCACACGACCTTGACGCGGATGGCGCCATGGCGGTCCTGCTGCGTGATGCGCTGGCCCCCAATCTCGTGCAGACACTGGAGCACACCCCGGCCTTCGTGCACGGTGGGCCGTTTGCCAACATCGCCCACGGCTGCAACTCCGTCATCGCGACCACAAGTGCCCTGCGACTGGCGGACTACGTCGTCACCGAAGCCGGCTTCGGTGCCGACCTGGGCGCGGAGAAGTTCCTCGACATCGTGTGCCGGTCATCAGGTCTCCGACCGTCGGCTGCCGTGGTCGTCGCCACCGTCCGGTCGTTGAAGTACCACGGTGGCATCGCGATCACGGACCTTGAGGGCGAGCACCTCGGGGCACTCGAGGCCGGACTGCCGAATCTGCTTCGCCATGTCACCAACCTGCGCGACGTCTTCGGTGTGCCCGCGGTGGTCGCGGTCAATCGGTTCCCCTCCGACACCGAGGCTGAGCTCCAGCACGTCGTCGAGCTTCTCGCCGGCCACGGGATCACCGCAGCCATCGCGACGCACTGGGCGGAGGGCGGTGCCGGTGCTCAAGCCCTTGCCCGCGAAGTGGGGGCGCTGTGTGCCCAGTCGGCGCAGCTGCGGTTCGCCTACGACGACGACCTGTCCCTGGTCGACAAGGCTCGGGCGGTGGCAACGCGCATCTACGGTGCTGACGACATTGCGGTCGCCCCGGCCGCCGAGCGGATGCTGGCCGACCTCGAGGCGGCGGGGCACGGTCGACTGCCGATCTGCATCGCCAAGACGCAGTACTCCTTCTCGACGGATCCCACGCGGCGCGGGGCGCCGACCGGTCATGTGCTCGACGTCCGGGAGGTGCGGCTGTCGGCAGGTGCGGGTTTCGTCGTCCTGATCTGCGGCGACATCATGACGATGCCGGGGCTGCCGCGGGAGCCGGCCAGCGCCCGCATTCACCTGGTCGACGGGCGGGTCGTCGGGCTG
>CAZLHZ010000025.1:4472-4931 GCA_964559285.1 uncultured Actinomycetes bacterium
CTAGGTTGCCCGGTCCGGCATGCTTGCGCCATGACATCTCGGGGCAACGTCGATCACCTGCCGGATGACGAACTCGTGGAGTGGCTGGAGGGGGTCGCCGAGTCCGCACGGTCGGACTATCCCGGTGACCCGACGGTGATTGCCTACGGCCCGGCGCCGGAGCAGGTCCTCGATCTCTACGGTGACCCGCGGGCCGCGACCCTCATCGTCTCGGTGCACGGCGGCTACTTCGCCGCGATGTACGACCGCAGTGTCAATGAGCCGATCGCCCGCGCCCTCGCTGCGCACCCCTCCACCTGCGTCGCCAACATCGACTATCGCCGGGCCGGCTCGGTCAGCACGCCGACGCAGACGGTCGATGATGTCGCGGCCGCGGTTGCCGCCGCCCGAGCCGCGGCCGATGCCACCCGCGCTGTGGTCAACGGCCACAGGGCCGGCGGCTACCCCGCCCGGCGCCGC
>CAZLHZ010000025.1:4941-12771 GCA_964559285.1 uncultured Actinomycetes bacterium
TCATCGCCCTGTCCCCGGCCATCGACCTCGTCGGCATCCACGAGGGTCGATTCGATGATGGTGCGGTGAGCGACTGGATCGGCTGCCCTCCTGATGTGGACCCGGATCGCTGGCGCCTGCTGACGATCGACCCCGCGCGCTGGCAGGCCGAGGAGGTGTGGCTCGTGCACGGGGATGAGGACTCCGTTGTCCCCATCGCGCATACGCGCGCGTTCCTCGCTGCGCATGCAGGAGCTGCCCTCGCCGAGGAGTTTCGCGGGGTGGGCCACTTCGAGTTCCTCGACCCGCACTCCCGTCCGGCTGGGTCAGCGACCTCGCGCCGAGCGTCTAGGCAACGACGTACCCTGTCGCCGTGATGGAACGCGAGGACCTCCACCTGAAGCGGCGCACCCTGACGGTGCGTCGTGCTGGCCACGGTGCACCCGCGGTGATGATCCACGGGCTCGGCGGGTCCTCGCTCAACTGGCGCGATCTGGCACCCCTTCTGTCGGATCGGCTCGACATGTGGGTTCCGGACCTGCCCGGGTTCGGCTGGTCACCGCCGCCGCGTGACGGGAACATGACCCCGCTCGGTCACGCGCGTGCCGTCGTCGACCTCATCGATCACATGGGGCGCGGCCCGGTCCATCTCTTCGGGAACTCGCTCGGGGGAGCGGTTGCCCTGCAGATCGCGGCCCGTCGCCCCGATCTCGTTCTGTCGCTCACTCTGCTTGCGCCCGCCCTGCCCCAGATGGCGGTGTCCCGCCACGCCGCGATCCTGCCGCTGCTGTCCCTGCCGGGCATCGGCGAGTCCGTCTTCGCCCGGATGAACGAACCGGGTCCGGAGCAGCGCGTGCAAGGGGTCATCGATCTGTGCATGGGGGATCCGTCCTTTGTCACCCCGGAGCGGCGGGCGCGGATGGTCGCTGATGTCGCCGAGCGCCAGCATCTCACCTATGCCGGCGACGCGATGCTGCAGTCCTTGCGCGGACTCATCGCCACCTTCCTCGACACCGGACCGCGGCGGCCATGGAAGCTGGCCGAACTCGTCAGTGCTCCGACCTTGCTTGTCTACGGTCAGCGGGACAAGCTCATCGACTGGCGCGCGAGCCACAAGGCGACCCGGCACTTCCGTGATTCCACCGTGCTCCTGCTGCCGGAGTCGGGGCATGTCCCGATGGTGGAGCACGCGCCTGAGGTGGCGGTGGCGTGGGAGCAGGTGGTTGGGTCGCGCGAGGGGCAGCGGTCATCGTCGATGAGCCGAGTGTTGCGAACCGTGCGGTAACCGGGATCAGTGACGCCACCTGCATGCCGATGCTCAGGGTGTGTGCGGCAGAGAGGCGGACGTCATGGTGACGCCGGTGGTCTCAGTGCGTGCTCGGCAATCTCGGGAACAACCTTCGCCGCATCTGACAGAGCATGGATGAGATGCGCGGTGCGGGTGCACGGCGTCGATGTGCCATGGTCAATGTGTCATAGTGAATGTGCTCATGGTCAATGTCCCCGGCGCATGGGCACCATTCGGGCTGCCCCGTGGCCGACCTAGTGGGTCGCCAGCGCTCGCCCCGTGGCAGGGCCGTGCCCTCGTGCCACATCCCTCGTCGGTCAGAACGGCACTGATGACGCAGTCTGTCGCTGGTCCCAGAGCCGCATCGCCTCCTCGACCCGGGCAATCTCGCGTGAGAGCGGATCGGGTGGATGTGAATCCGGTGGATGTGAACTGGGTGGAAATGAACCTGGTGAATGTGCCCCCGGTGGATGTGAATCCTGCGAGTCCATCAGTGCGGCACGGTGCGGGTCCTGGGATGTCGCTTGGCCATGGGGACTGATCCACATGATCTGCCCGGTATCCGCATCGATCTCAACCCGCCATCCACGGTAGGTCTTGAGGCGGTGGCATCGGGTGCACACACCGTGCATCGTGCGGGCACTTGTCCGTCCACCATCACTCCACGCGGGCTCATGATCGTGCTCGCGGGCAACCCGTCCGCAGCCTGGCCTCGTGCACTGCGGATAGGCCGCGCGTAGGTAGTCGCGCAGGGCCTGTGGCGGTGCATAGCGGGTGCGTCCGTAGTCCAGGACATGCCCGGTGACAGGATCGAGCACCAGCCGACGCCAGGTCGCATCCGCGGCCAGCAGTCGAGCAAGGTCTGGGTCGATGGGTCCGTATCCCAGCAGCTCCCCGGGCCGGTCGGCCATGCCGAGCAGCGTGGCGAGATCGACCGTGACCTGTACCTCAACGCGTGGGCGGCCGTGGACGTCGGTGAGGGCATGGGCGTCGGTGAGGTGGTCCACCCACGAGCCCATCGCATCGACGAGAGCATCGACGCGCGCCTGATCGAGACTGGGGCCGGGCTGAACCGAGAGGCGGGCCTTCGCGGCAGCGGTGCATCCCGTCATGAGGGCGATGGCCTGAGCCGCCGGGAGATAAGCGGTGAGGTAGGCCATCCCGTTCTCCCCGGGACCGACCGTGATTCTGGTCGATGCTTCTGCTTGACGACGGCGACGCGCTGAAGCACCGGGCGAGACGGCGATGAGAGCGGATCGGATGATGCGCTGCGTGTAGCGCCGGGAACGTGCGCAACCGCTGCCATCTCCCGCAGCAAAGGGGGCCAGGAGACGTGGCAGAACGCGGGACTCGACCGCACCGGCCTCCTCGTCACTGAGGAACTCGACCGCATCCGACAGTTGCCGTGCAACCCACGGGGACACCTGTCCGCGCGCAACAGCGGCTCCGGTGCGGCGGAGACGGCCGGTGAACACCTCGGCGGTGGTGATCCGGCCAAGGGCTGACTGATCGGTCAGTCCGGTCACCAAGCCGATCTCTGCCGCCGCCGAGGTCTCATCGAGCATGTCGAGCTCATCGGGATGTGAGACCGCACGCGGATCAGGTCGACCCGCCGACATGCTGCCGGGATATGTCGCCTCGAGGCCCGCGGCCACCGTGCGACGAAAGGCCGTCACGGCCGGCCATACCGAGGCTGTCGCCCACCATGCGGTGCGCTCCCAGAGCTTCACGATCTGCAACTGGGTGGCGCCGTCGCACAGGTCGGGATTGATCATCGACAGGATGGTGGTGACCTGAGGTCCTGGCCCAACGTCGGCGAGAATCGAGAGGTCGACGGCATCAGCGCGGCCTTCGGAGTCGCGGACTGATCGCGCGACCACGTCGAGCAGGTCGTTCGCCGTCAGTCGGCCAGCGAAGGAACCAGCATAGGACTGCCACTCGTCGTCGGTGAGGTCCGAACCTATGACTGCATCAGCGGCACCAGTGATGACCTGTTGTGCATCCGTCACTGCGCTGACAGATGTCGTCTCGACCGGAGTCACGTCGGCATCGTGCACGTCGGCATCGTGCACGTCGACGGCCGAGCCGTCGATCGGCGCTTCACGGATCTCCATGTCCACCACGCTACGTCGATGGTCTGACATTCCTCGAGATCACCAACGGCAGGCCCTGTGGACGAATGCGCCGGACCCGGACCGAGATCCTGCCGGCCATCACGCCATTCAGCCCCGATGTCACCGATGATTCCGCTGGCGCCCGCCTACCCGATGGCGAACCTCATCGCACGGGTGCTGCTGCTGGCCGGCGCGCCCGCCCGCGCGCGGATGTCCGCGGCCGGGCTATCGCATCACCACCCCTGACGCCAGAGCTGTCCGGTGAGGCGACGACCGATCAGGTCGTCGGGTCGGTGACGGCCGTGATGAGCCGGTTCAGATCGGCAGAGCGGAACTCCGCCACCGCGCGGTCGTACTTCTCCAGTCCCCACTCCCAGAAGTCGAACTCGATCGAGCTCGTCGACTCCTGAATCGACGCCCACAGCAGCCAGCCGTATGTCGACACCAGCCCCCACAGTCGCGCGCGCGCCACCTTGTCCGGCCGCGGTGCACCCCAGTAAGCCGTCACGAGCGGATCGAGGAGTTCCACGGGCAGTGTGGACTCCGACCAGATGCTCCCGAGCTCGAAGCTGGGCTCGCTGTTGCCGGCGTACTCGTAGTCGATGAGGCGGATGTCGCGACCATCGTCAATGACATTGGCGGCAACCAGATCGTTGTGGCAGGGGACCGTCGGCTCTGGGCATTGGCGCATCGCCGCCAGGATGCGGTGGAACGTGTCCTGATGGTCGAGGTAGTCCGCAGGCAGGCGCATGCCGCGGCCCTGCACGACGCGCAGGTAGCGCTGCTGGATCGCGAACATGTCGAACTGCGAGACGAACCGGGGGCCGGCGTGCAGGCGGCGACAGGCGGCAGCGATGCGCGCCAGCATCACGGGGTCATGGAGGTCGGCCGCATCCAGGGTGCGACCGTGGATCCAGCCGACGACGAGGACCCCTTGACCGGGGAGATGATCGACAACGGGGGCCCCGACACCGACGTACGCCGCGGCCAGGGAGTTGCGCAGCTCGGCCTCTCGGTCGATCGCCAGAAGCGACGAGTCACGATCCGAGATGCGGATGACGAACGTGCCCTCGGGGGTTTCGGCGCGGTAGTTGCGATTGGTGATGCCTCCCTCGAGCGGGGCGAGGGCGGTCACGCGCGCCAGGCAGGGGAGGCGACGCAGCAGGTCCGCATCCGCCGCGGGGATGTCGGGCAGGAGGCGGGTCGGGTCGACGAGATGCTCCATTGACACGTGAGGGTACGCCGTTTGCCGCGTGCACACGGCTCCGTCATGGCAGGGTTGCCGGGTGGACATCGAGACCCTTCGCTCCCAGATCGCCTCAGGCGCGGTCGACACCGTCAACGTCGTCATCACCGACATGCAGGGCCGGCTACAGGGCAAGCGGCTGCACGCACCGTTCTTCATGGACGAGGTGCTTGCCCATGGCACGGAGGGCTGCAACTACTTGCTCGCCGTCGACATCGACATGAACACGGTCGGTGGCTACGCGATGTCCTCGTGGGACACCGGCTATGGCGACTTCGTCATGAAGCCGGACCTGTCGACCCTGCACAAGGTCGCCTGGCATCCGGGGACCGTCGAGCTGGTCGCGGACATCCTCTGGGAAGACGGGTCGCCGGTCGTGGCCTCGCCCCGGCAGATCCTGCGCCGGCAACTTGATGCGCTGGCGGCCGCCGGCATGCAGGCCTTCGTCGGCACGGAGCTGGAGTTCATCGTCTTCCGCGATACCTACGAGCAGGCATGGGCATCGGGCTATCGCGATCTCACGCCGGTCAACCTCTACAACGTGGACTATTCGATGATCGGCACCGGTCGCATCGAGCCGCTGCTGCGCCGCATCCGTCTCGCCATGGCCGAGGCAGGCATGGTGGTCGAGAGTGTCAAGGGGGAGTGCAATCTCGGTCAGCACGAGATCGCGTTTCGGTACGCCGATGCCCTCACCACCTGTGACAACCACGTCGTCTACAAGACCGGTGCGAAGGAGATCGCCTCGCAGGAGGGGATGGCGCTGACCTTCATGGCGAAGTACAACGAGCGCGAGGGCAACTCCTGCCACATCCACCTGTCATTCCGCGGGACCGATGGGTCCATGGTGATGGCGGACCACGATGACGAGCAGGGGCTGTCGGACGTGGGCAGGGCATTCATTGCTGGACAGCTGGCGCACATGAAGGAGCTCACCCTGCTCTATGCGCCGACGATCAACTCCTACAAGCGCTATGTCGCCGGCTCGTTCGCACCGACGGCGATCCGCTGGGGTCGCGACAATCGCACATGTGCGTTCCGGCTCGTCGGTCACGATGCGTCGCTGCGACTGGAGAACCGCGTGCCCGGCGGCGATGTCAATCCCTATCTCGCCGTCGCCGGCATGGTCGCGGCCGGACTCGACGGCATCCGCCGCAACCTGCCGCTGGAGCCGATCTTCACCGGCAATGCCTATGCCAGTGACTCTGAGCGGGTGCCGGACACCCTCGCGGGGGCCGCGGCCCTGTGGGAGGGATCGGATTGGGTGCGGGAGACGTTCGGCGAGGAGGTGCAGGCGCACTACGCAAATATGGCGCGGGTCGAGCTGGCCGCGTTCAACAGTGCCGTCACGGACTGGGAGCGCTACCGCGGGTTCGAGCGGCTGTAAGTTGAGCGACTCTGGTCCGGTGTCATCGAAGGGGAGTGCTGTGCGCGAGGTTATCAGTCCGGTCACCGAGCAGGTCGTGGCGACCGTCCCGAGTCTGTCGGAGGAGGAGACGTCCGCGGCGATCCGTCACGCCCATGCCACCGCGGAGTCGTGGCGCGCGGTCGCGCCCGGAGACCGGGCCCGCCTGCTGCGTCGCTTTGCGGATGTCGTCGACTCCCACCGAGAGGAGCTCGCCCAGCTCGAGGTGCGCAACTCCGGGCACACGATCGGCAATGCCCGCTGGGAGGCGGGCAATGTCCGCGACTGCCTCACCTACTACTCGGGTGCACCCGAGCGGCTCTTCGGTCGGCAGATCCCGGTGGCCGGCGGTATTGATGTGACCTTCAAGGAGCCGGTGGGCGTCGTCGGGGTCATCGTCCCGTGGAACTTCCCGATGCCGATCGCGGGCTGGGGCTTCGCCCCGGCGCTCGCCGCCGGCTGCCCGGTCGTCCTCAAGCCGGCCGAGCTCACTCCGCTCACGGCGATCCGACTCGGCGAGCTCGCGCTCGAGGCGGGCATCCCCGAGGGTGTGTTCACGGTGCTGCCCGGCAAGGGGTCCATCGTCGGGCAGCGGTTCGTCACCGATCCGCTCGTGCGCAAGGTCGTCTTCACCGGATCGACGTCGGTCGGGTCCGCGGTCATGGCCGGATGTGCCGAGCACGTCAAGCGGGTCACCCTCGAACTCGGCGGCAAGAGCGCCAACATCGTCTTCGCCGACTCCGACCTCGAGAAGGCGGCCGCGACCGCTCCCTACGGGGTCTTCGACAATGCGGGCCAGGACTGCTGCGCTCGCTCGCGCATTCTCGTCCAGCGATCGGCGTACGACCGATTCATGGAGCTTCTGGAGCCGGCGGTCAAGGGCGTGCGCGTGGAGGATCCCGCACTCGAGACCTCGGAGATGGGGCCGCTCATCTCCGCCGGGCAGCGGGAGTCCGTGGCGGCCTATGTGCCCGATGGCGCGCCCGTGGCCTTCCGCGGCAGCTGTCCTGACGGTCCGGGGTACTGGTATCCGCCGACGGTGCTCGCGCCGGTGAGTGAGACGGACCGGACCTACCGCGAGGAGATCTTCGGTCCGGTCGTCGTCGTGGTGCCGTTCGAGGATGAGGCGGATGCGATTCGGATGGCCAATGACTCGGAGTTCGGCCTCTCGGGCTCGATCTGGAGTCGGGACATCGGGCGCGCGCTGCGGGTAGCGCGGGCTGTGGAGTCCGGCAATCTGTCGGTCAACTCGCACTCCTCCGTGCGCTACTGGACACCGTTCGGCGGGTTCAAGAAGTCTGGACTCGGCCGTGAGCTGGGTCCAGATGCGCTTGATGCCTTCACTGAGACCAAGAACGTCTTCATCTCCACCGACTGAACGATTCACATGACGGCCCTGCCGTCCGAGAGGAAGGATCGCCATGGGCGACTCCAAGTGCCGCAGGTTCGAAGGACGCGTGGCCGTCATCACCGGTGGTGGCAGCGGCATCGGCCTGGCCAGTGCCCGCCGCCTTGCTGATGAGGGTGCGAAGGTTGTCGTGGCCGACGTCGACCCGGTGGCCGGCGGTGCTGCCGCAACCGAGATCGGCGGCACGTTCGTCCAGGTCGACGTCACCAGTGCCGAGGATGTCGAGCGGATGTTCGCAGTCGCAATGCAGACCTACGGCCGGATCGATGTGGCCTTCAACAACGCCGGCATCAGTCCGCCCGATGATGACTCGATCCTCACGACCGGTATCGATGCGTGGCGTCGGGTGCAGGAGGTCAACCTCACGAGCGTCTACCTGTGCTGCAAGAC
>CAZLHZ010000026.1:0-6381 GCA_964559285.1 uncultured Actinomycetes bacterium
CAGTGCTCCCTCGACGACGAGGTCGTCATCGTCAGGCGTGGCGGACACCAGCCGTTCCGGATCGCTCGACATCTCAACCACGATCCGCCGGACGGCTCAGGGACTGCAGGGCCGCCTTGAGGAGTGCGGCCACGTCCGCACCGCCGTCGGCCTCCATCGCGCTCGCCTGGGGTACGACGGACTCCGCGGCCCCCTCCGCCTCCTTCGCGGACCAGCCCAGGGAGACCAGCGCGGAGACGACTGAGCCTCGCCACGTGGCGGGCGGCGTCGGTGCCGTCATGGCTGCCGTCCCGGCGGCACCGGTGGGAGCACCGAGCCGGTCCTTGATGTCGAGGACGAGCCGCTGAGCACCCTTGCGACCCACACCGGGCACCCGTGTGAGAGTCACGAGGTCCTCCTGCTGCACGGCGCGCCGTAGGTCGTCGGGGGTCAGGGTTGCCAGCACCGCGAGCGCCAGCCGCGGTCCGACCCCGGTGACGGTCTGGAGCAGCTCGAACACCGAGCGCTCATCGGAGTCGGCGAAGCCGTAGAGGGTCCAGCCGTCCTCACGCACGACGAGGGAGGTGGCCAGCTGGATCCCCTCGCCGAGTCGGGCGCGACCGGCCACCGCGGGAGCACACTGCACCGCCAGGCCGACTCCCCCGCTGTCCCCGCCGAGATCGACGACGACATGGTCCGGGGCCACCTCGGCCACTCGGCCGCGCACAAAGGCGATCACGCTGCCTGCTCTCCCCTCGTCGATGCGGTCATCCGCGCACTCCGCCGCGCACTGCACCGTGCGTGGCGACCGCCGCGGCTATGCGCCGCGCCCCCTCACCTCGCCAGAGGTGGCAGATCGCGAGGGCGAGCGCATCCGAGGCGTCGGCCGGAGTCGGCGCGGCGTCCAATCGCAGCAGTCGCATCACCATCGCACCCACCTGCGCCTTGTCCGCCCGCCCGCTCCCGGTGACCGCTGCCTTGACCTCGGTCGGTGTGTGCAGGGCCACCGGAAGCCCGCGTCGACCCGCCGCCAGAATCGCCACCGCCGCCGCCTGGGCGGTGCCCATGACCGACTGCACGTTGTGCTGGCTGAACACCCGCTCCACGGCCACGACGTCCGGGTGGAAGGTGTCGAGGACTTCCTCCATCGCGACCGACAGGGTGAGCAGCCGCTGGGAGAGTTCCAGGTCGGCCGGAGTTCGGGCCACGTCGACGTGCACCAGGGCGACCCGACGGTCGGGGGTGCCGTCCACAACGCCGAGACCGCAACGAGTCAGGCCCGGATCAACACCGAGGACGCGCATGCACCCGCCTCCACGATCGAGCGACGCCCAGGGCAGGGCGGGCACACCGGATGCACGTACGTATGCGAACGCATGTTCGCATACGTAAGGCTAATCACCCGGCGACGTGGCCGCACGGATCGCGCGAGCCTTCGGCGTGGCGTCCCCATACGCCCCCTTCGAGAAGGGGTCAGCCGGTCCCACGCCGCTCCCGGTGACATCGGCCACCCCTGCCCGCAGGTCCGCCACCAGGTCGTCGAGATCTCCCACCGCCCGATCATCCGCGGAGATGCCGACAAACGCGGTTCCGTCGTACGTCACCATCGTCACGTTGACAGCAGCTCCGATGGTCGCCACCAGCGGATAGAGCCCGCTCACGCGCACGCCCACGAGATACAGGGGGATCGGCGGCCCGGGCACATTGCTCGTCGTCACATCACTGGCCTGCGCCGCCTTCGCCAGCACCGGCACCGGAATCACCCAGCTGATGTCCGCCAGCGGATTGGCCAGGTCGAGCGCCGGCTCGGCTCGCCACGTGGAGACCTCATCGTGAGCCGCGCGCATGCGATCGGTGATCGTCGACCCGGTCACCGGGAGCGGGAAGCGCGCGATGGTGACGGCGTTGGCCCCCTTGCCACTGCGATCTCCCGGACCGTCCGCCGTGCTGATGGGCACGTTGAAACGCAGTTCGGGTGCGGGAGCGCCGTGTCGGTCGTGATAGCGCTCCAACCCGGTCGCGATCGCCGCCATGAACACGTCGTTGACGCTGTGGCCCCCCGCCTTCGCCACGGCCCTGAGGTCGCGGAAGGGCAGGTCGAAGGCAGCGAAGTGGTACGTCGTTCCCCGGCCGACCATGAGCGGGGAGAGCGGCGACTCGTGGACCGCCGTGAAGCGCCCGATCGAACTCAGCATCTCGCGGCTGCGCTCCACGGTCGCTGACGGATCCGCTATCGCCTCGCGCGCCAGATGACGAGCCGACGCCACCGCGCGGGTCGCAAGGCGCTTCGCGCGCTCAAGGTTGTCGGTGAGATCGGCATAGGACACCTGGAAGACTGTGGCATCCTCCGCCGTCGGAGGAGGCGGAGCAGCTGGCTCATCCGGGTTCCCGTCGGCGCTGAACTCGAAGAGGGACAGCGCCATCATGACGGTGGAGCGGCCGTCGGCGATGGTGTGGTGGAGCTTGAGGATCATCGCCGAACGCCCACCGGGCAGCCCCTCGATGAGGACGCCCTCCCACAGCGGGCGATAGCGATCGAAGTCGGTGAGGCTCATCCGCCGGGCTTCGGCCATGAGCTCGTCCCAGCCACCGCCTGCGGGCAGTCGATAGCGACGCAGGTGCACATCGAGGTCGAAGTCCGGATCGATCGCCATGCGCGGTGATGACAGGCCGAAGAACCCGAAGAGCGGCTTCTTGCGCAGCACGGGGACCAGGAGGGTGAGCCGCTCGAACCTCGCGCGGAGTCGCTCCCAGTCCGGTGTCGCGTCGAGCAGGACCAAGGCGGTGACCGTCGAGCGCATCGACGGGGTCGTGGCGGCACGCCACGTGGCAGCGTCCCATCCGCGCAACTGGGTGCCGACGACGTCACTCACGGTGCCTCCTCGGACTTCATGCGGCTGTCGGATGGTGCGGCCTGGTGGTGGATCTAGCCCACAGCCTCAAGGACGTCGTCGCTGACGTCGAAGTTGGCGTAGACGTTCTGCACGTCATCACTGTCCTCGAGCGCCTCAATGAGCCGGAACACCTTGCGGGCGCCGTCCTCATCCAGTGGCACCGACACACTCGGCAGGAAGGTCGCCTCGGCGGATTCATAGTCGATGCCGGCAGCCTGCAGGGCGGTGCGCACGGTGACGACATCGCCCGCCTCGCAGACGATCTCGAGGGTCTCGCCGAGGTCATTGACCTCCTCGGCACCCGCCTCCAGGACGCATTCCAGGACCGAGTCCTCAGTGACTCCGGCCGACTTCGCCACGAGGATGACTCCGCGGCGTGCGAAGAGATAGGACACCGACCCCGGATCCGCCATCGACCCCCCGTTGCGCGTCATCGCGACCCGCACCTCGGAGGCGGCTCGGTTCCGGTTGTCGGTCAGACACTCGACGAGGATGGCGACGCCGTTGGGCCCATAACCCTCGTACATGATCGTCTGCCAGTCGGCACCACCGGCTTCAGCGCCGGAGCCACGCTTCATGGCGCGTTCGATGTTGTCGAGCGGGACCGAGTTCTTGCGCGCCTTCTGCACAGCGTCGAAGAGCGTGGGGTTGCCCGCGGGGTCTCCCCCACCCTGACGGGCGGCGACCTCGATGTTCTTGATCAGCCGGGCGAACAGCTTGCCGCGCTTGGCGTCGATGACGGCTTTCTTGTGCTTCGTCGTCGCCCACTTGGAGTGGCCAGACATGACGGGACCAACCTTTCGCCGTCGGGCTCCGCCTAGGCCGCCGCTCGCACCATGCGCACGAACAGTTCGTGGACCCGGGTATCGCCCGTGAGTTCTGGATGGAAGGAGGTGGCCAGCAGGACTCCCTCTCGTACGGCCACGATCCTACCGGCGGCCGGTCCGCTTTCCACCCGGCCGAGGGGCTCAACCGAGGGGCCGATCTCCTCGACCCACGGGGCGCGGATGAACACGGCGGTCACACTGGGTCCGTCGATGTCCTCCACGCGCACCGGCGCCTCGAAGGAGTCCACCTGGCGACCGAATGCATTGCGTCGCACCGTGACGTCGAGACCACCGATCGACGGTCGGTCATCACGGCCGTCCAGCACGCGGTCGGCCAGCAGGATCATCCCGGCGCAGGAGCCGTAGGCCGGCATTCCTGCGGCGATGCGCTGCCGCAGCGGCTCCATGAGGCCAAAGGCCGTGGCGAGGGCTGACATTGTCGTGGACTCACCACCGGGCAGGACGAGCCCATCGACAGCGGCGAGGTCCTCCACGGTTCGCACCCGCGAGGTGCGAACCCCACACGCGGCCAGAGCCCGCTCATGCTCGGCGACATCCCCCTGGAGGGCGAGGACGCCGACGAGGGGCACCGTCACCAGCCGCGCTCGGCCAGTCGATGCGGCTGCGGGATCTCCTCGACATTGATACCGACCATCGCCGGCCCAAGACCACGCGACACCTTGGCGAGGACATCGGGGTTGTCGAAGTGCGTCGTCGCCTCCACGATGGCCTTCGCGCGCCGGAAGGCCGCCTCGTTGCGGGCCTTCGGCGTGTCCTCGTCGCTGCCCGCCTTGAAGATCCCGGAGCCGACGAAGACACCCTCGGCACCAAGCTGCATCATCATCGCGGCATCAGCCGGCGTCGCGATCCCGCCGGCGGTGAAGAGCACAACCGGCAGCCGACCAGCCCGCGCCACCTCGGCAACGAGGTCGTAGGGGGCACGCAGCTCCTTGGCGGCGACGTACAGCTCATCGGCAGGCAGGGCGGCCAGCGCTTTGATCTCCGTGCGGATCGACCGCATGTGGGTGACGGCGTTGGAGACGTCCCCGGTGCCGGCCTCGCCCTTGGATCGGATCATTGCCGCACCCTCCGTGATGCGGCGCAGGGCCTCACCGAGGTTGGTCGCACCGCAGACGAAGGGGACCGTGAACTGCCACTTGTCGATGTGGTGTGCGTAGTCAGCCGGAGTCAGCACCTCTGACTCGTCGATGTAGTCGACACCGAGCGACTGCAGCACCTGCGCCTCGACGAAGTGGCCGATGCGGGCCTTGGCCATGACGGGGATGCTGACCTGGCCGATGATGCCGTCGATCATGTCTGGATCGGACATCCGAGCGACGCCACCCTGCGCACGGATGTCCGCGGGGACCCGCTCGAGAGCCATGACGGCGACGGCTCCCGCATCCTCAGCGATCTTGGCCTGCTCGGGCGTGACGACATCCATGATGACGCCGCCCTTGAGCATCTCTGCCATCCCGCGCTTGACGCGCGTGGTGCCGGTGACGGGCGACACGGCGGTTGACGACTCGGTGCTGGACTGTGCGTTCACGGCAAACCCCTCAGATCGCGACGGAACCTTTATCGTAGTCGCTGTGCTGAAGCGCGCGACGTGGCACCAAGGGCTCCGCCCGAGGTGCGGACCGTCCTGACGCCCCCACCGTGCTAGGGGGTGATGCGGGCTTCCTTGTCGTTCTCATAGAGGACAATCCACGGCTGTCCGATGTCGAAGGGCATCCGTGATCCGTCCGCGCGGGTGAAGACCGTGCCCTCCTGCGGCGTCGCCCGGGTCCACGTGGTCTCCCACATCTGCCCGTCGCGCAGGACCAGGGCCTTGCCGGTCCCGACCGAGGTGACGAAAGGCGTCCTGCCGCCGTACATGTCCCCGAACTCGGAGTCCTTCTGGGCGACGTACTGAATGACGACGGTCGCAGCATGCTGGCCGTTGGCAGACTCGACCGCTCGCGCCGGCTTGCCGTTGAAGCTCACGACGTAGTCCCCCGAGTCAACGCTCCAGTTGAAGTCGACCTGAGAGCCGTACCACTTGACCCGTGCGGCACTCGCGGGGCTCCCGCCGGCCGGTGGCGTGTCACTGAAGACGAAGCCGATGTCCTGGGACAGGGAGGCTTCCGGAGCGCGCTGGTTGAGCAGGACAGTCGGATCAAGGAAGGCGTTGTACGGCGATTTCCGGGTGCTGTCGATGGTGTAGCCGACCCCGTCGAGCTCACCCGAAACGTCGTAGAACGGCGCCTCAGCGAGGAGGGGAAGGAGCTTGGACTGGGCGCCGGAGAACGCGAACGCGGGGCGATCGAACTGGGCGATCAGGTCGATGTCGCTGATGCGGGCCGAGCGCACCGGACCGACCCGGTCGGGCAGTTGTGACGAGAACACGGCGGCGATGCGATTGAGGCCCCACTCAACGGGCTCGATATAGACGAGGTCCGCCGCCGTCAGGCCCTCGTGGGGCTGGGCCCACCCGGTGTTGTCGATCTTGACGATGATGACCGGCTTGCCGGCTCCCTCGGGGCGCCCCGAGAACGGTGAGGCTCCCTCGGGGATTCCGTATCCGTCGGCGAACGCCCCCGCTGAGCTCGCCGGCGCGGCGGCGGAGCTCGCAGCGGTGGTGGCCGAACTCGATGTCGCGCCGCCGTCGGAGGAGCCACATGCTGCCAGCACGCAGGCCA
>CAZLHZ010000026.1:6391-8289 GCA_964559285.1 uncultured Actinomycetes bacterium
TAGACCGGCGCCTCGGCGGGGAGGGGCAGGAGCGTGGACGGGGCGCTGGAGGACGGGGACGCGGGCCGCCGGGAGGTGTGAGCCACGGGGCAACGCTACGGCAGGGCCCGGCCCTGATGCGTGGCAAGTACCGGAGGAACTGTGTCATCAAGTTCGACTGATTCCGGCCACGGAGTGTGACCGGCGAGCCGGAACCAGCGGGCAAGACGCTGGCGGCGCACGGCTCGACAGGCGCGCACTCCGTCGTTGAGGAAGCGACGGGAGAGGGCCACCCGGGCACAGGAGGCGGCCAGCTCACTCACCAGATCGCCCCCCTCCTGTGTCTCGTCGAGTTCGTCGATGACCTCGTCATCCGGGAAAACCGCCATGAGTGCCCAGGTGAGATTGCTCTCGGCCCGGTTTCGAGCGGCCGAGTCGGATTCGGGAGCCACCCGGGCCTCGTGTGCCGCATCGGCCAAGAGTGCGCTCGACGCCGGATCAAGCAGACCCGTTCCCGCGAGCTCCAGTGCGATCGACGAGCGGCGCAGGAGGTGGGCTTCGAGCCCCAGCTCAGCCGTCGCGATGCGCACATGAAGTCGGTCCAGACGTCCGGCCGTCATGCTCAGGTAGAGGCCGAACAGCACGAGCAGGAGCGCAAGTGCCGCGATCCACCAGGGGCTCATGGCATGCTCCTCGGGAGGACGCGTGTCGCTAGCCGACCGACAACCTGGCCGCGCAGATCGGCCTGGACCTTCTCCCCCGTGATCGTCACGCTCTCGTAGACCGCGAGGACCTGACGCGCCACGCGATCCCAGTCGTACTCATCGGCCCGTGCCCGCCCCGCCGCCGCGATCTGTTCCCGTCGGATCGGGTCGGTGAGCAGCGCGACCGCGTGCTCGGCGAGATCTGCCGCGTCCTCGGTGCGGAACATGACGCCGGCGCGACCCGAATCGAGGACCCGCTCGAAGGCCGGCAGGTCACTGGCCAGCACCGCGGTCTGGCTCGCCATCGCCTCAAGCAGGACGATGCCGAAGGACTCCCCGCCAGTGTTGGGCGCAACGTAGACATCGGCCGAGTGCAGTGCCTGCACCTTCTGCACATCGGACACCCTCCCAAGGAACGTCACGCGCTCACGCAGGTCGGGTGCCAGACCCTTGGTCGCGTCATCAACATCACCGGGTCCCGCGACGAGCACCCTGACATCAGGGACGTGCTCAACGATCGCGGGCAGTGCCTCCATGAGGACCGGCAGTCCCTTCCGCGACTCATCAATGCGGCCGAGGAACATCAGGGTGCGGCCGTCTCGCGACCACCCCTCCAGCGGTGCCGCATCAGCGAATCGACGCACAAACACGCCGTTGGGGATCAGGACCGCGTCTCCGCCGAGGTGATCAACGAGAGTGCGTCGCGCATCCTCACTCACCGCGATGCGCGCGGTGACCTTCTCCATCGCGGTCTGCGCGAGGTAGTAGCCAGCGATGAGCACCCGGGAACGTGGGTACGACGAATGCCAGGTGGCCACAATCGGGCCGCGCGCCACCCAGCAGGCAAGCACGGACAGGCTCGGGGCCAGCGGTTCGTGGATGTGCAGGACGTCGAAGGCACCGCCGCGAACCCAGCGGCGCACATTGTTGGTGGCCTTGACCCCGAAGCTCAATCGAGCAACCGACCCGTTGTAGGGCACTGCCACCGCTCGGCCACCATCGACGACGTAGGGCGGAAGCTCGGCGTCGTCCTCCTCGGTCGGCGCGAGGACGCTCACGTCATGGCCGAGGTCGATGAGGGTCTCCGCGAGATCCCGCACATGTGCCATGACTCCGCCGGGGACATCCCAGGCGTAGGGGCAGACGAGTCCCACCCTCATGCCGGAAGCTCCGGTGCCGGTGTCCGCGATCGTGAGGCCTGGTCCAGCCACAGAC
>CAZLHZ010000026.1:8303-12542 GCA_964559285.1 uncultured Actinomycetes bacterium
TAAGGCATCGGCCATCTGCTGGGTCATCGTCCGGATGCGGGACGACTGGTCACCGAGCGGTGGGATCGGGATCGGTCCGCCGATGTCAGCGACGGCGACGGGGCCGTCGTACCACAGGATCGCGGTGAGGAGGACGGCTCCGGTCTCCAGCGCCAGTCGCGCGGGACCCGGCGGCATCTTCGTGGGATGGCCGAAGAAGTCGACCTCGACCCCGGAGCCGGACAGATCCCGATCGCCGAGAAGGGCGACGAGTCGGCCCTCGTTCAGGCTGTCCCGCAGCTCGTCAAGGATGCCGGGCGTGCCGAGGGCATGGACCTCCATGCCCAGAGAGCTGCGATAGGCGAGGAACCTGTCGAAGAGGCTCTCCGGCTTGAGCCGCTCGGCGACCGTCACGAGGTGTCCGTAGCGCAGTGCCGCCCAGGCACCGGCGTGATCCCAGTTGCCCATGTGGGGCAGCGCCACGATGACCCCGCGACCGGTGGCCATGGCCGCGTCGAGGATCTCCACGTGGTCCATGCGGAAGGTCGCCTGCACCTCATCTCGTGACAGCGCGGGGAGCCGGAACGCATCGCACCAGTAGCGCAGGTATCGGCGCATCCCCTCTCGACTGAGCTCGCGCAGCCCGTCCTCACCGAGATCAGGCTGCACTCGCGCGAGATTCTCCTCGAGTCGTCGTACGCCGGATCCGCGCTGGCGCCACGACCGGTCGGCGAGGCGCCGGAACACGGCGTACGACACACGGGAGGGAAGGTGACGGATGAGGGTCCACGCCAGAGTGAAGCCGAGGGTGACCGTGCGATCCTTGACGGGAGCCAGCGAGCTCACGGGCGACTCATCCTGCGGTGTCGGGTCGCGGACGCAGCTGGCGGCGCACGACCACCATGCGCTGGACGACGGTGATGGAGCCGACGACGGCGAGAAGCCAGACCGCGATGACGAGCACGATCGTGGGACCGAATCCCGCGACGAGCGCAGCGGCGAGCAGGATGAGGATGCGCTCGGCGCGCTCGATGATGCCGACATTGGCCGTGGCGCCGACGGACTCTGCGCGCGCCTTGGCATAGGACGTGACCTGACCAGCGACAAGAGCCGCCAGGGCCGCCCCCGCTGTCCAGGCATCACCGCGCAGCGCAGCCCACAGGAGAACGCCCCCGAACACTGCCCCGTCCGCGACCCGATCGAGGGTGGAGTCGAGGAAGTTGCCCCACGGACCACTCGAGCCGCTGAGGCGCGCCATGGTGCCGTCGAGCAGGTCGAAGAGAACGAAGACCGAGATGACGATGACCCCGATGATGAAATCGCCCCGGGGGAACCACACGAGGGCCGCGATGCAGGTGCCAGCCGTGCCGATCAGGGTGACCGCGTCGGGGGTGAGGCGCAGGGCGAGCAGACCCTTGGCCAGCGGGTCGACAATGCCGGACACCGCACGTCGCGCGCCATCGTTGTTGAGCATCTGTCTCCTGTCCCGATCCCGGGCTGGCATCGTATCCGCCGGTCCCGGGTCCGAATGGGTCGGAAGGGGCGCACGCGGCCGCGCCGTGGGTCCGCAGCGCCCGAGTCGGGTCGCGGTCATGATCGAATGGGCGCGCCATGAACCAGCCCCTGTCCTCCCCCGCCGCTATCGCCCCGCGGTTATTCGGTGGTGACATGGTGCGCACCCTCGTGCTGCTCGGCCCACCGGGCAGCGGCCGATCAACCCTGCTGGGGGCACTGCTCACGTGGGCCGACGTCGACGGCGGAGGGTCTGCTGATCATGAGGCGTGGGCGACGAACCCGCTCGTGGCTGCGCGGGTCGTGGCCGCCATGACTGTGCAAGGTGTCCGCCTCGCCCTGCTCATTCCCCGCACGACTGAGCGTGTCGACGTGGCGCCCCGGGCGGCCTTGAGTAATGCCGATGCTGCCGTCTTCGTCATCTCGGCCGTTGACGGGCTCGATGATGCGACCCGACTCCTCTGGCAGGAGTGCGAGGACATCGACATGCCACGCGTGATCGTGCTCACCCACGTCGACGATCCACGGGCGGATGTCGATGATGCACTCGAGGCCTGTCAGGAGCAGCTCGGCGAGGGGCTCGGCATCCATGCCCTTCACCTGCCGATGCTCGGTGACGACGACAATGTGGCTGGCCTGATCGATCTGGTGAGACTCAGCATCGCCGATCATGCGAACGGCGAGAGGCGCGTCCGTCCTGCCGAGCAGGAGCACATCGAACTCGTGGAGGATGAGCGCCTGCAGATCGTCGAAGCGATCCTTGCCGAAGCCGAGGATGATGACCTCCTGTCCCGATTCCTCTCGGGTGAGGAGCTCGACGCTGGTGTCCTCGCGGGCGAGATGCACGCGGCCATCTCGCGGGGGCACCTGCATCCCGTGCTTGTGTCCGCGACCACGCCTGCCGGTTGTGGCGCGACTGAGCTCGCGGAGGTCATGGCACAGGGATGTGCGTCACCGATGAGCGCGCGATTGCCGATGGTGACTTCCCCCCTGGGGGAACCCCGTGATCCGCTGATCTGCGCGCCAGACGCGGTGCTGTGCGCTGCCGTCGTGGGGCTCATCGCCGATCCCAGCGACGCTCCACTGGCTCTCGTCCGGGTGTTCTCGGGCACCCTGCATGCTGACTCCGAGGTGACCATCACCCGACATGGAGTTCCAGCAGAGGCTGAGGTCCGGCGTGCGGGGATGATCCACCTGCCACTGGGCGCGCGCCTGCAGCAGGTCGATTGTGCGGTGGCTGGGGACATCGCCCTCATCGCGGGCCTGGTCGGGGTCCGACCCGGAGACACGCTGTCGTCTCCCGAGCATCCGCTCCTGCTCGAGGCGCCGGCCCCGCCACCGACCACCCTCGCGGAGCCCCTCGATATGCCCAGCCGCGATCGGTCGCAGCATCACATGCTGCCGATTGTCGATGTGCAGGTCCGGCCGAGGGACTGACGCGGATCAGGGAATCAGCCGCGTGCTGGGACGAGGCACAGCACGAGGTGGCCGCAGGCCTGCGGCGTACAGCGCCAGCACGATCTCCTTCGAGGTGACGGTGCGCGCGCCCAGATCGATCGCCGTGACGCGCAGATCTTCGGGGATGTCGTAGTGGTCGCCCTGGAAGCCACGCGATGGAACACCGAGGACGCCGGCGAACTCGTGCAACTCGTCGAGGTGCAGGTCGCTCACCATGTGGCACCACAGTCGATCGCGCCAGAGCCAGATCGCGGTATCGACGAGGATGGCCATGATGATGGTCCGCCGATCAGGCGTCGATCCAGCCGGCCGCGATGAGGGTGCGTGTGTCCTCCAGCAGCTGCGGCATCGTCTTGGTCTGGCCGATGAGCGGCATGAAATTGATATCGCCACCCCAGCGGGGAACGACGTGCTGATGCAGGTGGCCGACGATGCCGGCGCCAGCGACCGCACCCTGATTCATTCCGATATTGAACCCGTGAGCCCCAGAGACGACTCGCACGGTCGCCATGGCCTGCTGGGTGAGGGCTCCTATCTCAGCGATCTCAGCAGCATCGAGGTCGGTGTAGTCGGGCACATGGCGATAGGGACACACGAGCATGTGCCCCGTGTTGTAGGGGTAGAGATTCATGACGACATAGGCCGACTCGCCGCGTCGGACAATGAGTCCGTCAGCATCATCAATCCCGGGCGCGCGACAGAACGGACAGTCGTCCCCGGCCTCCTGATGCGGGGGCCGGTTCTCACCCTTGATGTAGGCGATCCGATGCGGTGTCCACAGTCGATCCCATGAGTCAGTCATCGCACCTCAGACCTGGATCCGATCGCGAACGGACGCGACGATCTCGTCAATCGCCTCATCGACAGGGATGCCGTTCTTCTGCTCCCCATTGCGGTAGCGGAAAGAGACAGCCCCCTTGCTCACATCGTCGTCACCCGCGATGAGCATGTAGGGCACCTTCTGCTTCTGAGCGGTGCGGATCTTCTTCTGCATGCGGTCATCGGACGTGTCGACCTCCACACGCACACCGTGCTGCTGGAGGCGTCGGGCCACCTCGTGGAGGTAGTCCGCATGCTCATCCGTGATGGGGATGCCAACGACCTGCACAGGAGCAAGCCAGGGCGGGAAGGCACCGGCGTAGTGCTCCAGCAGGACACCGAAGAAGCGCTCAATGGATCCGAAGAGTGCACGATGGATCATCACGGGCCTCGAGCGGCCACCATCGGAGGATTGGTATTCAAGATCGAACCTCTGCGGCAGCTGGAAGTCGACCTGGATGGTCGACATCT
>CAZLHZ010000027.1:0-12225 GCA_964559285.1 uncultured Actinomycetes bacterium
AAGAGCCAGGCACTTGGCCTTATTGCCCTATGTGGCAGACGGTTTGCGTTGATTTGTTGACCAAATTTGTTCCCTAACGGTCCATTCCTTTTAACTCCCTGAGCTCAAAAGCTATGAATATCATCCTCAAACAAGACGTCAAAGGCCTAGGTTTCAAACACGACCTGGTCAAAGTCCGTAACGGATACGGCTTGAATTATCTTATACCTCAGGGCCTTGCGGTGGTAGCAGGCCGCGCAGCCCTCAACGACCGTGCCGAAGCGGTTCGTCAAGCTGAATTTCGGCAGGAAGGTCTACGCAGTGCAGCATCGGAATTGGCCGCCAAATTGGCCGAACTTACGCTGACATTGCAGGTGCGCACGGGTGAAAACAACCGTATTTTCGGAACCATCACCACCTTAATGATCGCCGAGGCCCTTCAGGCCAAAGGATTTGAAATTGATCGCCGCAAAATGGCGGTGCGCGGTGAAATCCGTGAATTAGGCACTTTTCAGGTAGAGGTAGAGCTTTACAGAGATATCAAAGCGGTCTTCAATTTGGAAGTTACCGCGGAATAGGTGTCCATTTCGCAGGAATTGCGCATTTTTAGTTCCGGCATTTGTGATTCAGAATGCCCAAATTTTCTTGTGGAGATCACAATTATTCCCAAGTCTAGACAAAAAACAAACCAATAAACTCTCATTTCGGGATTTTTCCTTGGTTTTAAATGCTGTATTTCAGCCCCCTATGCCATTGTGTCTATAATAATTTACACTTTCAATCTGATTGTTTATAAAAATTAAATAAATTACTGGCGCGTTTTGCACTTTGGCGTATCTTTGCCCATAATCCTTGACTAGAAATATCATCATTCACTCAATATTAAAAAGAATAACCAAAAGAAATTCATTACTCCAAAGATAATTTTTTACACATGAAAAGCCTGACTACTTTCAAAATCTCAATGTTTCTCTTATTATCCACTGTTGTAGCTCATGTAAGTGCGCAAGTGGTATCGGGGCCTACTATTGATAATGCCACGCAATTGTGTGGGATTACCTCTTCAACTCAGTATCTCGTCCGAGATTCAGTAGCCGCCCCAAACAGTAGCCCTAGTTCGTATGCTCAAGCGGGACCCAATTATGGTTGTTTGGGTTCTACTGGGAGTACATCTACGTTAAGGCCTCACTGGTTCAGATTTGAGGTTGGGTCTCCAGGCACACTACATATGGCGGTTGTGCCTACACTTAGTAATAACCTGGACTATGTGGTTTTTGGACCATTTTCCACACCCACACCCGCTCCATCAGACCCCATCTTTCAAAATCCGATTGCTTGCTCAAATTCGTTAACCTTAGTTGATACAATTAGGCTATTCAACATTACCTTTTCCAATCAATATTACTTCATCCTAATCACCAATCCCGAAGGTCGTTCAGGAACATTTTCCTTCGTACCCACCCCAGCTATACACAATATTGGATTAGGTAGCAGCTTAAGATTTGTCAACAATAATGTTCAAGCCCTAGTATGTGGTCCACAAATAGCCTTGCAGACTAATATTTCTCCATCTTTGGTTTCAGATTTTCTCATTTCTGGTCAGGGAATTAATCCGTCCACAGGCCTTTTTAATCCAGCAGTCGCAGGTGTGGGATCTCACATCATCACAGTTTCTGGAAGACCTTTTGGTTGTCCAGTTGTTCGAACTAGTACTTGTACTGTCAATGTAACCAATATTTTTTCTTCAGTGGATGTGGTGGCATTTGGCAATTTGACACCTGGTGCAAATAACTCCGTTACTGTTTCAGCCCTTGTAAATCCAGTTGGTCTTTACCGTTATTTTTGGTCTGTTCCAACAGGTGCTCTACCTGTTTCGCCAAACTCTTCCTCATTTTCGACAAATGTCCCTGGTTGGTATAAAGTCACCGTAAATCCCGATACAGCTACCCGCCCAGCTTGCACATCAAGTTCTGATTCTGTATATGTTTTCAATGGACCAACTGTTAGTCTAAACGGTCCCAATACCATTTGCAATGACGATCCTTCGAATATAACTGCGATTGCCCCTGTTTTGCCAACCGGTGTTACGGTTACATCTTGCCAATGGCAGTATCGGTTAGGCCTTGGTTCCTGGGGAAATATACCAGGGCAAACCAGTTGTAATGCTTTGGGCATTATCAATATTTCAGGAAATCTCGAAATTAGGTTATCAATGACTCTTTCTAACACTATCGTTTTAACTAGCAATAGTGTACAAATAAATGTTCTCTCCGCAATTCAGGCTCCTGTTTTAAGTGTTAATTCTTCCACTGGGACCCCCGTAAATACCACCATTTGCCATAATAATAGTGTTAATTTACAGATAACTACGGCCGCAGGAGGAGGCAATCAATTTGCCTACAGGTGGTTCAAAAGGTTGCTTGCTGGGGGTCCTGAAGAGGAAATTTTTCCACGCACCTTGCAGCAAAACAGAACTTTTGTGAATTTGACAGCAAGTACTGTTTACAGGGTTCAGGCCATTGATACGAGTAGTTTTCAATGCGGAAATGTTTTTTCCAACTCTTGCACTGTAGTTGTTCAGGGACAAATTCAGGCTGGCACCATCAAACTTTCTAACACCGAAGACACCTTGGTTTGTCTGGGTAGAACAATTACTTTGCAGAGTGACGTTAATCCTGCCGGGGCTAATTCTGGTTCCACCTATGTTTATTTCTGGGAAGAATCTGACAATGGTTCAACTTGGTCTACAATTGCCACTACAACCAACGTATCCCTTACCATAACTAGAACGGCTAGCACCCCTCAACGTAAGTTTTACAGACGATGTGTCAATGCTACTCTTTCCGGTGTAACCTGTCCGTCAGGAAATGCTTGTTCTCCAATAATTTCTGTAAATTGGATTGACGATAGAGTCCATCTCTCATCTTCCTCCACGTATTCATTTACAGGGCCTTTCTCTCACTCAGTATGGGAAACTGCATCTTTAAATGCTGTTTACTCCCTTAGGAGTCAAACCGCTTCTGGTTTGGTTGATAGTCTTCGAATAAGCTCGGGTTCGGGTTCGGGGGAATATCGGCTTTTAAGTAATATCATTCCTTCAGATGGCATCCTAGTTTTTGATTTTGTTCCTGGGCAGGCCGTAAATAATGTTTCAAACTTAAGTAGATCATTAATTATCGGAACCGGTACTGTTACGCTTAATAATGTTACACCACAAACATATGCTGTCAAAGTTCTTGCAAACCAGGGGGTTGTCTTCCGTAAAAGCTTTACGGTGTCTACAACTTCTGCAGCTTGGATTGTAGACAGCATTAATAACTTCAGATTTTATCCAAATAAGGCTGCATCTTCGGATAGCATTTGCATCAATCAATCGCATACAATATCCTCTTCATTTGTTTCAACCAGTAGTTTGGCAGCAAACTGGCAGTGGTCAGTAGTAAATGGTGGTGGTACCTTGACGGGTTCAGTTAGTGGGGCTACTCCTTTGGCGGGACCAGTAACCTACAATTCTGTTACTGCGGATGCAGGTACTACTGTTAGATTACGTTTGGTTGCAACGAGGGCAAGTGGCCCCTGTGTTGGTCGCACTGATACCTGCTTTTATAACATCGTTGTAAGACCCAATCTAGTTCGTGCTAATATCGCATCTTCGCAGAATCTGGTTCGTTGTAATTTTACTCCTGCGGACACGTTACGCGCGATTGCGGCCTCTGGTGGGACTGGTCCTTATACTTATTCATGGCAGTATCGTGATTCTGCTACTACAAACTGGGTTACCATTCTGAATTCAAATTCTTTGGTCTACAGAGAAGCGCGTTATTTATCCATAACGACATACTATCGTATTCTTACCACGGATGCTGGAACTCCAAGTTGTGGTGTGAATTTGCCTAGTCAAGATTCAATAAAAGTTACTGTTTTAGCTCCAAACCAATCTCCTAATTGGAAACCTGATTCAGCTGCCTACCTTAATGTTTGCCCTTTTTCTAGTTTTCCATTGGTTGTAGATTCTGCAAAAGGCTCTACTGGACGGTTTACCTACACTTGGCAATATGTTGATTGTAACAGCTTGCCTGCAGGGCCTGTCAATACGAGTCCAGGTTCCATTGCTTCTTGGCCTTGGATCTCGATAATAGGGAAAATAAACCAGCCTGCCCCTGCG
This sequence comes from uncultured Actinomycetes bacterium, assembly GCA_964559285.1. Classification (GTDB taxonomy): domain Bacteria; phylum Actinomycetota; class Actinomycetes; order S36-B12; family S36-B12; genus CAZLHZ01. Next base: position 4,145 of record CAZLHZ010000027.1, read on the forward strand.
GGTTTATCGTACTCTACTCCATCACTTCCTTCTGGTTCTTGCAGATATTATCGTGTTGTAGCTAGCGATAGTCTTTGTGGAGCTTTTTGGAATAGGGCTTTGCTAGTGTCAGTATTAGATACTGTTAAACCGATTGTTAGAGCAAAAAGAACCTTACGAATTTTTTCTGACGCCAGCGGTCTAGCAAATTTTAATTGTGCATTTTCCGATACACTGAACAATGGTTCAACGGACAATTGTTCTGGCCCCGTTACGAACTTTATTTTACGTAAGGTCAATACTGGTCGTGGTCAATTTGATCCTCCAGGTGTTAACTGTCCTTTGAGCCCAAATGCGCTCTCTCATGGCAATACGCCCGATGCCCCAATTATTGCTACTCTTTCTAGTACGGGATCTTCTCTGAATTTATCTAATGCGCTCAATTACACCAGTAACTATGTTGGTCCCAATGCCCAACCTTCACCTGATATTTTCGTAAGATTCAATAGCGGTACCTTTGATTCTGTAGCAATTAGTACCTGCACTGATACCGTGTTCAATTCTTATTTGCATTTGCTTGATGCATGTGGTTCACACATAGTAAGTAATAATGATAACGGTCCTTTATGTTCCGGTACTTCAGCAAGCTTAGTCCGCAAACTTGCTCCTAATACAGATTATGTTGTCGTTTACGAAGGAAATGGTTCGTCTACTACATTTGGGGGCAACCTTACAATTCGTGGAATTAATTATTGCCCTACATTCTCTTGTAAGAATAAAGCAGACACCGTTGCCGTTTTGTTTGCAAGGGATGCAAGTGGAAATGTTGGTTCCGATACACTCAGGGTTTTAGTTGTTGACACTGTAAAGCCAATAGTTATAACGAAAAGTGTTACCGCATACCTAGACTCGTTTGGTCTGGCTACTCCGAGTGCTATTTTAGCAAATAATGGATCCACAGATAATTGTGATAGCACTTTGCTCTTCCAATTATCCCCATCAATCTACCGTTGCGTGAACCTAGGGCTGAACAGTTCTAGTTTGCGGGTTACTGATGGTTCGGGTAATATTGGAACTGCACCAGTAAGCGTTCTTGTTAGGGACACTATTAGGCCAAAGGCAGTTCCAAAAAATCTTGTACCTGTTTATTTAAATAATCAAGGGCAAGCATGTTTAAGTAATGCCCTTATTGACAGCGCATCATGGGATAATTGTAAAATAGACTCCTCTTATGCTATTGTTCCAAATCGTATAAGTAGCTGTTTTTCATGTGCCCAAAAGGATTCTGTATTCTTAGCCAATTATTTTGTATTGGATTCTGCTCGTAATTTATCGAATTCAGCATCTTTCCTCGCAGTTATTAGGGATACCTTAGCTCCGGTTGTCTCCTCTTATCCAAACAGCATTGTTTATGTAAGTTCAGGCGATTGTCAAGTGAATTATTGTTGGGAGAATGGCCTGATGTATAGTGATAATTGTGGAACTGCTGTACTGTCCAATCCAAGAATTAACGGCGCATCAGTAAGTGGGAATCTATGCCCATTATTGTCCAAGGGTTTTTACACATTAGCATTCCGATTAACCGACTCTAATGGTAATTTTAAAGATTTTAACCACACTTTTGAGGTTAAAGACACAATACGCCCAATTATTACCAGCTGTCCTTCCAACATCACGAAAAGAGCTGGATCAAATTGTAATACTGCTGTAACTTGGGCTAATCCTAATTTCTCGGATAATTGTAACGTATACACCATCACTGCGTCCCATAATTCTGGTGATCTTTTTTCTAGAGGGGTTACAATTGTAAAATATGTGGTTGTAGATGGTTCTGGAAACCGAGATTCATGTTCCTTTAGCGTTACGGTTATTGATTCTTCTGCACCAGTGGTCAATTGTTCCAATGTGTCAGCGTATCTGGGTCAAAATGGCACGATATGTGTTCCCTTAAGTTCGATTTTACCTGGTGCTGATAATTGTACTCCAATTCGATATACTAGCGGAACATCCAATGCCGAGCGTTGCTTTAATAGACTGGATCTTTCTTTGGCTCGAGTTCCTAATGGTCCTGTGCCTGTATCAATTACAGCTTGCGATACTTTTAATAATTGTACTTCATTTATCTCTTGTTCGGTGACCGTTATTGATACGGTAAAACCTATAGCTAGGTCTAAAAATAATATTATTTTGCGTTTACCTTGTTCGGCACAGTCTAGCATTGTTTTGACTGCATCTCAAGTGGATTCTGCTAGCTCTGATAATGATACCATAGTGTCTCGCATAGTTAGTCCATCCTCTTTTTCCTGTTCAGCCCTAGGTTCTCAAATTGTTACGCTTACTGTGACTGACCGATATGGTAATCAAAGTCAATCGACTACTGTTGTTACAGTCAGTGACACCTGTCCACCCAGTTGCACCTCTGTACCCACTGTGGTCGATCTTAACTCTCAAGGTACTGCTTCAATTTCTGCCAGTTCATTGTTGAGCTGTATAGACAATTGCGGTGGAAATGTAAGTTACTCTCCATCGGTTGTTTCCTTCTCTTGTTCTGATGTTCCTAATGGAACCAATAATAATTTGGTCACAAGGACTATCACAACTACAGATCCAAATGGTAATCAAAAAGCATATAATGTCTCCATTACAGTTCGCGATTTGATTAGGCCAAATGTTACAGGATTGCCTAGAAACGTATATTTGAATGCCGCAGGGTCTGGTTCTGTTTCCATCAGTAGTTTGGTTACTGTCAGTGATAATTGTTGTGTAGGCCAAATATCCTCAGTTCCTGCATCACCCGGAAATATTATGACTTTCAATTGTACTGATGTAGGTATCAAAGTTGTCAGGGTTATTGCTTTCGATTGCCATACCAATGTTTCAGACACTTTGAATGTTACAGTGACCGTGTTAGACACAGTTAAACCAATTGTTACGGTAGGTGCACGTCCAATAATTTATTTAGATGCCAATTGCTCTGCAATAGCATCAACTTCACAGCAAATGAATCTAACTTCCAATGATGCTTGTGGTACTACCACATGGTCTCCTGCAAGTGTTACATTTAATGGTAGTCAATGTAATCAAGTTGTTTCTGTGCCTGTTACAGTTACTGATGTACATGGAAATATGGTTCAAATAGTTCGGGATGTTATGGTGATGGATACTATAACTCCTGTGTTTACAAGTGTGCCTCGTGATACTTCATTATGCCGAAATAACGCTAGATATATTTATCCTGAACCTACAGCCACGGATAATTGTGGTGCCCTTTCAATTACCCGTGTTTCGGGTCCTGCTTCGGGCGCAATTTTCCCTGTTGGAAACTCAAGGATTTGTTATAGGGCAACAGATCTTTGCGGTAATTCTCGGGATTATTGCTTCAACGTTTTCGTCCGTACATCCGTAACTCTGCCATGTGTACCTCCCGCGAATCGAGAAATTTGTACAAATGATGCACCCATTAATCTAGCCGCCAACTGTCCTTTACAATTCTCAGGCCCTGGAATTACAGCTAATGTGTTTACACCAGGTGTAGCCGGTATTTACCCAATAACATGGTCTTTCACCGACCAATTTGGTTGTGATTCCTCAGGTCAGTTTAACATTAGTGTTAAACAAGCTCCTGTAAATCCTCAGATTTCGTTAAATGCATTGAATAGGTTAGAAACTGTAACCCCTTGGAGCGCATATCAGTGGTTTAGAAATGACGTTGTAATTCCTGGAGAAGTTTCAAGGATTCATTATGCGATTGAATCGGGGGTATATTCTTGTGAAGTGCGAACACAAGATGGTTGTTTTGATATGACTAACAAAATTATCATGGGTTCTGTTACCAATGGAAATGGTTCTAATTTAAGCAGGTCTATTGTGTATCCTAACCCTTCCAATGGTGATTTTAAAGTTTTCATGCAGGAGTATTCTGATCCTTCTGTAGATGTAATTGTTACCGATGTTACAGGCCGTGTTGTCTATAGAAACACCATAAAATCTGTATCTGGTGGCAATGTAATGGAATTTGATCTTGATCTTCTTTCGTTGTCGCAGGGTAAATATTTAGTAACATTAGAAGGCCTTTTAACAAAGTCGACTCATCAGATACAAATTATTGACTAATTAATTATATTCTAAAAATCAATCCATGAATACACTCAAATTATTTAAGAATATTAGTGCATTACTGATTTCTTCGCTTCTAATCCCTGTGTTAATTGCTAACGGACAGGAGTCTGAAAAAACTAAAGCTTCAAACCGTTTAAGTGTTGGGTTGTCCGGTACTCAAAATTATGATGTGTTTCGAACCTCGGTGCCAAATGGAAAAGGCTATGATTTTGGAGATTTTGCCAGCATGAGGGGTAGTATGAGTAGTTTAGATTTTGGTTTTAGTGGTGATTTGACATATTTCTTTACACCAATTTTTTCTGGTGATCTTTTCTTTGGAATGGGTTCGATCACTACAGGATCAGATGTTGATATGTTGTACTCCAAAACGGATTTTTCACAATATGGTTTGGGTTTTAATGCTTCCATCAAATCCAAAAAGAAGGATGCATATAAATGGGTACCCTATTTAAGGATGAGTATGTCCCAAACGGCCTTTGATAATACCGTTAGTTTTGTCAAGGATGGTAAGGCGATTAACTCTAGCTCACCTGTGACAAGTGCTAAATGTGTTACATTGGGCGCAGGTTTGGGTCTGAGGTATCATATCAATGACAAATTTCATTTGTTTGCACAATCTGAATTTGTTTCTAGCAATACTGATGTTTTTGATGGTAACCCCAGTGGTAATGGTACTGACGGTTTTTTCCGTTCTGCACTTGGTTTACGTTTCAATTTAATGAGTAAAAGCCCTCAAATTGATCGTAAATCTGGTAATGGCGGTGATGAGCCTAGTGCTGGTAGTGCCTCGTTAAATCGTAACTCACCTTTCTCAAATATATTGGAGAACACCACTATTCCAAAAACAAAAGAAGTTAGTATTAAGCCCATTTTTAACACTGTTTACAATGCTCAGTCACACGATGAGGTCTTCGCTTCCATAAAACGCATATTACATAATAATCCCGGTTCAAGACTGAACGTTTCAGATTCCTATAACGGTTCCTCTGTCAGTACGTCAAAAAGGAATAAGAAAGTCAGGAAAATTGTCGCAGAATTATTGAAATATGGTGTCGATGAGAGACAAATTACTTATCAGTCTGTTGAAGGTATATCAAAAGCTGAGGGGATAAATCTATTTGTTTATTAGGGATTAATATTTTCCTTAACTGTTTGTTTGACTATTCTTGGATAGCTCACTTAACAGTTTTTTTGTTTTCACTAGGCATTCCTCCCATTCTCGTTTACTTTCGGAGTCAATGGTTATGGCCCCGCCGCTTTGGACTGAAATATCTTTAGTCTTTACATCGTAAATTATCGTTCTTATTACAATATTAAAATCAAAATTTTTCGCATTTTCATCAACGTAGCCGATAATTCCGGAAAATACACCTCTTTTCTTATTTTCCAATTCAGAAATTTTTTTGCAGACGGCTTTCTTTGGCGCTCCGGTCATTGACCCTGGTGGAAAACAGGGTTTAAGTATTTTTTCTGCAGATATATTTTCTTCAACCTTTACTTGGATAGTGCTTATCATATGGTGGATGTGATTGAATGTGCTAATTTTGTGGAGCTCTAGAGCTTTTATCGAAATAGGGTCTCCAACTTGTGTTAGATCATTTCTCATAAGATCTACTATCATGTTGTGCTCCGCTCTGTCTTTGGTGCTGTTGTATAGTTTAAGAATTTGATTTTGGTCATTTTTTAAGTCTTTTTTTCTTTTTATAGTTCCTTTGATTGGTTGACTTAAAACATAATCATTTTGTCTTTTAAGGAATCGTTCAGGACTTAAGCTTAAAATATGGAGATTATTATAAAAAACGTACGCGGAAAATGGGGATTTAATTTCCTCTGTTAATTTTGCCCATGTAGGAAGCGGCTTAAAATTTTCATTATGTAAAATCCACTCAATGCAAAAATTCAATTCGTAGTAATCGCCATTACGTATGTTTCTTTTTATTTCCTTTAGTTTATTGAGATATTCTTTGCTATTTATTTGTGGTTCTGATTCTTGATTTAATTTAGTTTGTAACAATACGTTCTTGTTATTTTTTTCTTTTGATTTATTGAAGTTGGCAATTATGTATTCGATTATTTCATCTCTTTTATGATGATCGTCACGAATAAATTCTAGGGTATTGTTATTGCATCGAATCAACAGTGACGGTTGAAACCAAAATGCTATCGGAGGGGCTCCATGTGCTTTGGGTAAATTATTAAAAACATTTTCATCCGGCTGCCCCATTTCGTAGGAAAAGTACCCCATTCGGTAGCCTGGTCGTTTTTTAATCATTTCCCCAAAATCCTCGAAATTAAATTTTTTATTAGGGTTAATGGGTTCAGGGTCTATATCGTCTAGGTTTAGTCCTACCCCTAACTTCCAGTGGAAAGTTCTGTAGTCAATAGGCCATGTTGCCTCGCATTTTAAATCTTCTTTTGTGATTGACTGTGGAGTTAGAAGAGCTGATTGGCACGGGGCTTCTTTGAAATAGTCAAGAAGTAAATGAAGGATTTCTTCACAATCTATTCCAATGGGCACTTGCCATGTATTCCGGTATTCTTTATCTCGTTTCAATGAATTGATTTCTTTCTGGCCCAGTAGAGATGTAGTTGATCGGTATATTTATTTGATTTTCAATATAGTTCAAATAGTGTTGTAATTCGGATGGTAATTCTTTGCGTTGTGTGTATTTGTTTGGGTTTTCCAAAGTCCATCCGTGGAATGTGGTGTATTCTGGGATGCACTTGCTCGGATCGTCAGGATAAGGGGATAAATGGTTATCCAAGCCTTGATAGCGGGTAGCAATCTTGATTTCTTCAAAACCGGAAAGCACATCTGCTTTGGTGATAATCAGTTGGCTCACACCGCTGAGTCGAATAGCGTAGGCGAGTGCTGGTAAGTCAAGCCATCCGCATCGACGGGGTCGGCCTGTGGTTGCTCCAAATTCGTGGCCTGCACGGCGCAGGGCTTCTCCGGTTTGGTCGTGGAGTTCGGTGGGAAAGGGTCCGCTGCCTACCCTGGTGCAATAGGCCTTGAAGAGGCCATAGACTGTTCCGAGGCGGTTGGGGGCAATACCCAATCCGGTACAGGCAGAGGCAGAAGTGGTATGTGAGGAGGTTACAAAGGGATAGGCACCAAATTCCACATCGAGTAGGCTACCCTGCGCACCTTCTGCCAAGACTCTTTGGCCCTGGTCCAAAGCTTGATTCAATAACCAGGAACCGTCGGCAGGTGCAAAATCTCGAAGTAACTCGTGAACAGCATCCATCCATTCCTGTACTTGTTCAGGCAAATTCGTTGGCAATTCAAAGTCCAAGGCTTTGAGTTGACGAAGATGTTCATCGTGCGCTGCCTCCAACAAGGTTATGCCTTGTGGCCCGGCCATATCACCGTATCGCAGTCCATGCCGGGCGTATTTGTCGGTATAAGCAGGTCCGATGCCCCGAAGGGTGGACCCTATCTTATGATCTCCTTTGGCTGATTCAAAGGCTTGGTCCAAGAGGTGGTGACCAGGGAGAATGAGGTGTGCCTTGGCGCTGATCATGAGTTTTCCTTCAAGATGTAGGCCATGCTGCCGCAATGCCTTGATTTCTTGAAGGAGTGATGGGGGATGGATGACAACACCGTTACCGATGAGGTTCATGCAATCCTCCCTAAATATGCCCGAGGGGATGGTGTGCAGGACGATTTTTTGGCCGTCCAGCCAAAGGGTATGTCCCGCATTGGGTCCTCCTTGAAATCTGGCAATCCAACGGTAGGAGGGCGCCAAGACGTCCACTGCTTTGCCCTTACCTTCATCGCCCCACTGCAATCCTAACAACACATCTGCTTTCATCGTTTTTTGTTAAAGGCCAAATTTAAGGGACGGTTCCATTTTCTCTATACGCCCAACCTTCAAAACACCACGGACCTTGCGCAGGCGCAGCATTAAGTCCTGCAGAGCCTTGGTATCATCGAGGTACACCATGATGCGGCCTTCGAACATGCCGTCTTCGGATACCAC
>CAZLHZ010000028.1:0-12087 GCA_964559285.1 uncultured Actinomycetes bacterium
AGGAGAAGTACTCCACGACGCGCAGCCAGATGCTCAACCAGCTCGCCTACATGCTCGGCGGTCGCGCCGCAGAGGAGCTCATCTTCCACGACCCGACGACCGGTGCCTCCAATGACATCGAGAAGGCCACTGCGGTCGCGCGCGCCATGGTGATGCAGTACGGCATGACCGAGCGGCTCGGTGCCATCCGCTACGGACAGGAGCAGGGCGAGGTCTTCCTCGGCCGCGACATGGGTCATGTCCGCGACTACTCCGAGGAGGTCGCGAGCGCGATCGACGAGGAGGTGCGGGGCTTCATCGAGTCCGCGCACCAGGAGGCCTACGAGATCCTCGTTGCCAATCGCGAGGTGCTCGACCGGCTGGTGCTCGAGCTGCTCGAGAAAGAGACCCTCGACAAGGCCGAGGTGGAAGCCGTGTTCGCGAGTCTGGAGCTCCGCTCTCCGCGCCCCGCGTGGACGGGTTCGGCACGGCGCTCACCCGATCTGCGCGGCCCGGTGCTCACTGCGGCAGAGCTCTCGATGGCGAACGGTTCGACCAACGGGTCCTCACCCGGCTCTGTCAACGGCCACGGGCATCACGATGCGGCCGAGTCCGACCCGACGCACTAGGCAACCATGACGCACGGTATCGACCCGGTCCTCGGGGGCGCACCGACCGGGGCGGTTGGTGAGTTCGACGCGGACCGGGCCGAACGTGCGGTGCGCGAGCTGCTGCTGGCCATCGGTGAGGATCCGAACCGCGACGGCCTGCGTGACACCCCGGCACGTGTCGCCCGTGCCTATGCCGAGATCTTCGCGGGCCTGCGGCAGACCCCGCAGGAGGCACTGTCGACGACGTTCGACATCGGCCACGACGAGATCGTCCTGGTGCGGGACATCGAGGTCTACAGCGTGTGCGAGCACCACCTGCTGCCCTTCCATGGCACCGCGCATGTGGGCTATGTCCCGGGACCGAGTGGTCGCATCACCGGGCTGTCCAAACTGGCGCGGCTGGTCGAGGTCTTCGCACGGCGCCCCCAGGTGCAGGAGCGACTCACTGCGCAGGTCGCCGACTCGCTGGAGAGCATCCTCGAGCCGGCCGGGGTTATCGTCGTCATCGAGTGCGAGCACCTGTGCATGTCGATGCGTGGGATCCGCAAACCCGGTGCGACGACGACGACGAGCGCGGTGCGCGGCTGCCTGCGCGAGCCGGGCCCGCGTGCGGAGGCGATCTCCCTCATCATGCGGAACCGCTAGCGATGGCGGATCGCCCCGTCATGCCGTCGCCGCACCCGACGGGCCTTCCGACGGCGCTGCACGTCGATCGTCCCCTCGTCATGGGGGTTCTCAATGTCACCCCCGACTCCTTCTCCGACGGCGGCCTGTGGGCGGACCCGGCCCGCGCGGTGGAGCACGGCCTCCGGATGCACGCCGAGGGCGCCGACATCGTCGATGTCGGCGGGGAATCCACGCGACCCGGTGCCACCCGGGTGGCACCGGACGAGGAACTCGCCCGGTGCCTGCCTGTGGTGCATGCCCTCGTGACCGCTGGTGTTCCGGTGAGCATCGACACGATGCGCGCTGATGTCGCGCGGGCTGCGGTGGACGCCGGTGCCTGCCTCGTCAACGATGTGAGCGGCGGGCTGGCCGACCCGGACATGCTCGCGGCCATCGCCACGCTCACGGTGCCCTATGTCGTCATGCACTGGCGCGGTCAGAGCGATGTCATGGGTGCCCGGGCGATCTATGACGACGTCGTCGCTGACGTTCGGCGCGAACTCGCCGATCGACTCCGTGCGGCGGAGTCGATCGGCATCGACCCGCACCGGATCATCGTCGATCCCGGACTCGGCTTCGCCAAGGATGCCGATCACAACTGGGCACTGCTGCGCGGCCTTGCCGAGATCCACTCGCTCGGGCACCCGGTGCTGGTCGGTGCATCGCGCAAGCGATTCCTTGGGGAACTGCTCGACGGGCGGCCGGTCGATCAGCGCGATGCGGCCACCGATGCCATCTCCGCCCTGTGCGCGGCGGCGGGTGTGTGGGCCGTGCGCGTGCACGATGTCTCTGGCAGCCGCGATGCCGTCACCGTCGGTGCGATGTGGGCTGCCCGTGCAGTGCCGCACGACCTGACCATGCACGACCTGACCATGCACGACCTGACCGCGCCCGACCGGGAGTCGCGATGACCGCGCCCGATCGCATCCGCATCGAGGGCATCCGCGGTCGCGGCTTCCACGGAGTCCTCGACCATGAACGGCGCGACGGCCAGGACTTCATCGTCGATGTCGTCCTCGCCGTCGACATGTCGCAGGCCGCCCGCACCGATGATCTGGCGGACACCGTCGACTACGGCGCCGTCGCCCAGCAGGTCCACGACTGCATCACCGGCGAGCCGCACGATCTCATCGAGACCCTCGCGGTGCAGATCGCAACCGTGTGCCTCAACGATGGGCGAGTCACCTCCGTCGAGGTCACCGTGCACAAGCCCACCGCCCCGATCACCGTGCCCTTCACTGATGTGTCCGTCCACGTCGTGCGCTCTCAGTCGCAGCGGGCGGCGTTTTCGATCGGGGCCAACCTCGGTGATCGCGTGGCCGCCCTGCGCAGTGCCGTGACCGGCCTCGCGCGGCTGGGCTCTGGGGTCGCCGTCTCCGATGTCTATGAGACGGACCCGGTCGGCGGGCCCGAGCAGCCGGCGTACCTCAACGCCGTCGTCACCCTCGACACCGACCGATCACCCCACGACCTGCTCGCGGCCGCGCACGCGCTCGAGAACGATCTCGGCCGCACCCGCGAGGTGCGCTGGGGGGCGCGCACTCTCGACATCGACCTGCTCGCCGTGGGCCATCGCATCATCGTTGATGCGCTGCTCACCCTCCCGCACCCGCGCGCCCATGAGCGCGGCTTCGTCCTCATCCCGTGGGCCCAGGTCGATCCCGCCGCGGTGCTCCCCGGGCGCGGGCGGGTCGCTGATCTGGTGATGCAGGTCGGGTCCGACGGGGTGCGGCGGACGGACGTCGACCTCTCTGACGTCGACCTCACTGACCGCGACCTCACCGACCGCGCCGACAGCGACGATGCCCTCACCGACCCGAAAGTCCCCCGATGACCCCCACGCGCATCCGCACCCTTACTGGCATCGCCCTCATCAGTGCTGCTGCCGGCTGGGGGGTGACCACCATCCTCGCCACGACCCTCAGCCGGGTCGTTCCGGTGCCGTGGCTGGCCGCGGCGACGCTGTGGATCCTCGCCCTCGCGGTGGGACTGTGGGCCGTGCTCAGTCGCCCTCGGCTTCGGCGTACGCCGGGATCTCGGCCGATGCCGCCTCTGGTCGCGGCCCGCACCGCAGCCCTCGCCATGGCGGCGTCACGGGTGGGCTCCCTCGTCGGAGGGTTCTACGCCGGAGTGGCCATCGGTGTGCTGCCGATGCGCGAGGTTCCCGCCGGGGTCGCCTCCCTGTGGCCAGCGATCGTGGCCGCCATCGGCGGGGTCGTGCTCGCGGTCCTCGCCGTGTGGCTGGAGCGGATGTGCCGCCTGCCGCTCAACGGTCCGGAGGATAGGGTCCGGGCATGAGCGCGGAATCAACGGCCTACGAGGACCTGCCCTTTGACGAGCTGCGCAGCCGCGCGTTCCACACGGCGGAGCATCGCCTCGATATCGGCTTCTTCACCGAGCTCATCACCCACATGCCCGGCATGGTGGCGATCGAGGGTGAGGGTGGAGATCTCGGCGCCGTCGGTGGCACGTTCATTGAGACGGTGCGTGCCGTGCGCGAGATGTTCGGTGGTCGTGCGCTTGACCCCACGACCGAGGCGCTGCTGCGCGCCCGGTTCGCGACCTACCTGCGCGAGCACGCGTAGCCGCGCGAGCACGAGTAGCCGCGCGAGCCGCTCGCGGCCGTGAGCGGCTACGCCTCGTCAGCAGGCAGGTCGATCGGAGCTGGTGGTGACGTCTGTGTCGATGCGGCAGCCGCATCCGGCTGGTTCGGCAGGTCCGGCACCGGGTCGGCGGGATGCGCGGCCAGTGCCGCCAGGCGTGCCCGGCGGTTGATCCGATCGGCTGCTGCCGCCGCCAGTGCCTCCTCACGCGCCTGACAGTGCACGACGAGCGCGTCATAGGCGGGCTGTCCGAGGAGTGCGACGAGTTCATCACGCGAGGACATGTAGACCGGTTCGGCGCCGACATGCGCCTCGGTGTTGCCGCTGCAGTACCAGTGGAAGTCCTCGCCCCCGGGTCCCCATCCACGACGGTCAAATTCGGTGACCGTGATGACCGTCGGAGTCGAGCCGTCCTCACGCTCGATGTTCTGGTAGTCCATCTTGATCGGCAGCTGCCAGCACACGTGCGGCTTGGTCTCCACGAACGAGACCCCCTGCTTGGCCGCGAGGCTGTGCAGGGCGCAGCCGTATCCCTGATCGGATCCACGACGGTTGAGGAAGATGCAGGCACCGTCATGGACCGCGGTCTTGTGCTCACCGTCCTCGTCCTTGGTGATCCATCCGTCCTTGAGTCCGACCGGGCGGAACTGCCAGTCCTCATCGGTAAGCAGCTTCACCCAGGTCTTCACCCGCTTGCGGTCCTCCTTGTCACGGAAGTGCGCACCGAGGGTGCAGCATCCGTCATCACCGCGACCCTCGTAGATGCCCTGGCAGCCTGATCCGAAGATGCAGGTCCAGCGGGAGGTGAGCCACGTGAGGTCGGCGCGGATCAGCTGATCAGGATCAGCCGGATCCACGAACTCGATCCACTGGCGAGGAAAGTCCAAGGACACTTCGGGCACCGGCACAGCCTAGGGGCATGGCCGACAGGTAGCGTCAGCCGTGTGCGACTAGGCGTGCTCGACGTGGGATCCAACACGGTCCACCTGCTCGTCGTCGATGCGCACTACGGGGCGGCACCGCTTCCGGCGTACGCCATGAAGATCCCGCTGCGCCTGGCCGAGCACCTGCGCGATGACGGCACGATCGATGACGAGGCCGTCGACACGCTCGTCGACTTCGTCAAACGCGCCCAGGACATGACCGAGGACCTCGGCGTGACCGAGATGCTCGCGTTTGCCACCTCGGCGGTGCGTGATGCCCCCAACGGTGACGACGTCCTCACCGAGGTGCGCAAGCGCACCGGTCTGGAGCTGCAGACCCTGTCGGGAGACGACGAGGCGCGGCTCACCTTCCTTGCGGTGCGCCGATGGTTCGGCTGGTCCGCGGGCCGCCTGCTCGTCCTCGACATCGGGGGCGGTTCGCTCGAGATCGCCTCGGGCACCGATGAGGAGCCGGATGCCTGGGTGTCCCTGCCCCTGGGTGCCGGACGGCTCACCCGAGATCGCTTCAGCGCTGATCCGCCGCCGATCGATGAGGTGCGCGTGCTGCGCCGCGATGTGCGCTCCAGCATCGGCCTCGCGGCGGGCCGCATCCTGCGCGCCGGCACGCCGAGCATCGCGGTCGGCACCTCCAAGACCTTCCGGCAGCTCGCGCGCATCGGCGGCGCCGCACCGAGCAGCGAGGGCTTCCTCGTGCGTCGCTCCCTGAGCCGGGTCACACTGGCTGATGTGACCGAGCGCATCTCGCGGATGCCCGAGCAGGAGCGCGCCAGCCTGCCCGGTGTGTCGGAGGGACGGGCAGCGCAGCTCGTCGCGGGTGCGATCGTGGCGGAGGCCGCGATGGACGTGCTCAATGTCTCGACCCTCGAGATCTGCCCCTGGGCCCTGCGCGAGGGGCTCATCCTGCGACGACTGGACGGATTCGTCTCATGACCTCTGCCGCAGCACCAGCTGATTCTTCATCGTCGTCATCCCCGATGGCGTACGCCGATCCCGCGACCGGCCTCACGACGGCTCAGGTCGCCGAGCGAGTAGCCGCCGGTCAGGTCAACGACGCTCCTGATCCGCGCAGTCGCAGCATCTGGGACATCCTGCGCGCCAACACCTTCACCTGGTTCAACGCTCTCATCGCGATGCTGTGGGTCATCATGATCATCGTCGCGCCGTGGCAGGACTCGCTCTTCGGGCTCGTCATCGTCTTCAACGCCGCCATCGGCACGATTCAGGAGTACCGCGCCGCACGCACCCTCTCGCGGCTGTCCGTCATCGGTGAGGCGCGTCCGATGGTCCGCCGCGACGGGGTGGATGCTGAGATCCGTCCGCCCGAGGTCGTGCTCGGCGACATCATCGTCCTGCGCACCGGAGACCAGCTCGTCGTCGACGGTGTCGTGCTCCAGTCGGACGGCCTGGAGATCGACGAGAGTCTGCTCACCGGTGAGGCCGACCCGGTCGACAAGGGCAGCGGGGCTGAGGCCTTCTCCGGCTCCTTCGTCGTCGCCGGCTCCGGTGTCTATGTCGCGACGAAGGTCGGCCGGGACTCGTTCGCGTCAAGCCTGACCGCGCAGGCGAAGGTCTTCAGCCAGACCCGCTCCGAGCTGCGCGAGGCGGTCGCGCGTTTCATCCGGGTCGTGTCCTACCTGCTCATCCCCGTGGGCGTGCTGCTCATCTGGTCGCAGCTGAGCAGCGACCTCGACATCCGCGAGGCCATCCGCGGCTCGGTCGCCGGTGTCGTGACGATGGTGCCCGAGGGACTGGTCCTGCTCACGAGCATCGCGATGGCGGTGTCGGTGATCCGGCTCGCGCAGCGCAAGGTCCTCGTGCAGGACATGCCGGCTGTCGAGGTGCTCGCCCGGGTCGACACGGTGTGCGTCGACAAGACCGGCACGCTCACCCAGCCCGGCATGCAGGTGCAGCAGCGGGTCCTCATCGACGGCTCGCTCATCAAGGAGTCGACCGTCGACGCCGCCCTCGGCGCGCTGGGGGCCAGCGAGGACAGCCCGAACCCGACCCTGCAGGCCGTGGCATCGGCGTACCCCTCACCGGGGTGGACAGTGTCGGACACGGTGCCCTTCTCCAGTGCCCGCAAGTGGTCGGCCGCGACTTTCACCGATCACGGCACGTGGGTCATGGGCGCGCCCGAGATGCTCGTCCAGGGGCCGCTCGCCCAGCGGGCCGATGAGCTGGCGGCAGGAGGGGCCCGCGTGCTCCTACTGGCCCGCGCGGCCGAAGGCAGTTCACCCTCGGCCGAGGGGGGTGCCCGTGACCTTGTGCCGGCGGCCTTCGTCGTCATCGACCAGCAGCTGCGGCCCGATGCGGCCGAGACGGTCGCCTACTTCCTTGATCAGGACGTGCAGGTCAAGGTCATCTCCGGTGACAACGCCGCCACCGTCGGTGCGATCGCGAGCCAGGCGGGTGTGCCGCATGCCGATGCACCGCTGGATGCACGCACCCTGCCGGAGGATCCCGAGCAGATGGCCCAGGTCGTCGCGGAGCACGGTGTCTTCGGTCGAGTGACCCCGCTGCAGAAGCAGGCCATGGTCGACGCCCTCCATCGACGCGATCGCACGGTCGCGATGACCGGTGACGGTGTCAACGATGTGCTCGCCCTGAAGTCCGCGGACCTCGGCATCTCCATGGGGTCCGGCTCCCCGGCGACGCGCGCGGTCGCGCAGCTGGTGCTGCTGGACAACAAGTTCTCCGTCATGCCCCGCGTTGTGGCCGAGGGTCGTCGCGTGCTCGGCAATATCGAGCGCGTCTCCGACGTGTTCCTCACCAAGAGCTTCTACGCGATCTGCATCTCCATCACCACCGCGATCCTGGCCTTCTTCATCGCCGACTTCGCGTTCCCCTTCCTGCCGCGCCACCTGACGCTCATCAGCTCGCTCACCATCGGCATCCCGGGCTTCTTCCTGGCCCTCATGCCCAACAAGGAGCGGTTCCGTCCCGGGTTCTTCCGCCGGGTCGTGCTTTTCGCCGCGCCCGCCGGTGTCATCTGTGCAGCCGCGTCACTGACCTCCTACGCCGTCGCGCTGCAGGTCGGTGACAGTCGCGCTGAGGCGATGTCGGCGGCGGCAACCACTCTCTTCATCGTGGCCTGGGTCGTGCTCCTGCAGTCGGCGCGACCCCTCAACCTGCTGCGCATCCTCATCGTCGGTGTCATGGGAGCGGCGTACCTCGGGGTGCTCTTCATCCCGTGGTTCTCCGAGTTCTTCGAGCTCGCCTTCCCCGGTGGTGCGGCGGGCACGGTGTGCCTCATCTCGGGCGGGGTCGGTGGCCTGCTCATCTGGGCGGCCACGGTCGTCACCGACCGGTGGCGTCGGCATTGACCGAGGTGAGCGGAGCGACGTCCGCGGGTGCGCGCGCCACGGCCATCAAGGTCGCCCTGTCGACGTCATCGGTGTTTCCCGAGACGACGGCCATGGCCTTCGAACTCGCCGCCAAGCTCGGCTACGACGGCATCGAGGTCATGGTGATGACCGATGCCGTGAGTCAGGATCCGATCGCCCTGCGACGGCTCGCGGATCACTGGGGGGTGCCGATTCTGTCCATCCACGCCCCGTGCCTGCTCATCACGCAGCGGGTCTGGGGAACGGAGCCGTGGGGCAAGTTGCGGCGCGCTCAGGCCACCGCCGAGGCGGTGGGGGCGAGCACCGTCGTTGTCCATCCGCCGTTCCGCTGGCAGCGCGACTATGCGCGCGGCTTCGTCGCCGGCCTGCATCGGATGGGCGAGGAGACCGACATCAGGTTCGCGGTCGAGAACATGTTCCCGTGGCGGGCGCGCTCCCGCGAGGTCGGTGCCTATCTGCCCGGCTGGGATGTCCGGGATGAGGATTATCCGCACACGACCCTGGACCTCTCGCACACGGCCGTCTCCGGATCCGATGCCGATGAGATGGCGGCCGATCTCGGTGATCGACTCGCACATATCCACCTCGCTGATGGCACCGGGTCGGCGCGCGATGAGCACCTCATCCCGGGCCGGGGCAGTCAGCCCTGCGCGCAGGTGCTCACTCGTCTGGCACGCAGTGGCTTCGACGGAACGGTCGTCGTCGAGGTGAGCACCCGCCGCGCCCTCACTCGCGCTGATCGGGAGGCTGACCTCGCGGACGCCCTCGCATTCGCGCGCCGTCACCTTGCCCGGTGAGGACTCGCGCATAGGCTGACCAGCGTGGCTGAGGACCCCCCGCGTTCGGTTGTTCTCGATGCCGCGCGCCTGGTGTTCGCTGCCCGCGGCTATGCCCGCACCACGCTCAAGGGTGTCGCGACGGTGGCCGGGGTCGCCCCCGATGTCGTACGCCGCTACTACGGCGACAAGGACCGGCTCTTCGCTGCGGCCATGCGCCTACCGACGGACCCGGCCTCAGCCGTGCCGGAACTGCTCGCCCCCGGCCTTGAGGGGTTGGGTGAGCGCCTCGCCGTGTTCACCCTCGAGACGCTGGGGGATGAGAAGGCTCGCGAGGATCTCTTCGCCCTGGCTCGCGCCGGAGCATCGGCGAACCGGGCGACGAAGTCCGTGCAGGACTACCTGCGCAGTGCGATCCTCGACCGCGTGATCGCGGCGGCCGGCGTACCCGATGCCAGCATGCGGGTGGCCCTGGTGTCGTCGTACCTCGTGGGGGTGGTGTTCGGTCGCTTCGTGCTGCAGATCGAGCCGCTCGCGTCGGCGTCGCAGGACGAGGTGGTCCGCTGGGTCGCGCCCAGCATCCAGGCGCTGCTTGATCCCGTTCGATAGATGTCATGACCTGACGTCATGACCTGAGTTGTCCGGCTCGAAAGGAGCACCATGCACCAGCGGATCGCGATCATCGGTGGCGGAGTGATGGGCGAGACCATTCTGTCCGGCCTGCTGCGCGCGGGATACACCGACGTCGTCGTGGCGGAGAAGCGCGCCGAGGTCGCGGAAGCGATCGGTCAGCGTCACGGGGTGACCGTGCTGACACCGGTGGAGGCCGTGCGCGAGGCAGGAACGGTCTTCCTCGCGGTGAAGCCGCAGGACATGGGGGCGCTGCTGGATGTCGTCGGCTCGGAGGTGCCCGAGGGGGCGATCGTCGTGTCGATCGCGGCGGGGATCACGACGGAGTTTCTTGAGCAGCGCGTGTCGGCAGGTGTCGCGTGCGTGCGCGCGATGCCCAACACGCCCGCGCTCGTGGCCGAGGGGATGTCGGCGGTCGCGGCGGGATCGCGCTGCACTCCGGAGCAGGTCGCGCACGCCGGTGAGCTGCTCGAGTGCGTCGGGCGCGTGGTCACGGTGCCGGAGGACCTGATGAATGCGGTGACGGCCGTCTCTGGCAGTGGTCCGGCCTATCTTTTCTTCCTCGTCGAGGCGATGGTCGCCTCGGGCATCTCCCTCGGGCTCGCTCCGGAGGTTGCGAAGGAGCTTGCGGTGCAGACGGTGGTGGGGGCGTCGGCGATGCTGCGGATCACGGGTGAGGAGCCCGAGGTGCTGCGGCAGCGGGTGACCTCCCCGAAGGGCACGACCGCGGCGGCGATCGCCGTGCTGGAGGAGGACGGGGTGCGGGCGACATTCGAGCGCGCCCTGACCGCTGCCCGCGATCGCGGGCGCGAACTCTCGGGAGGGTGAGCATGAGCGATGCGGTGTCGGTCATCTGGGATGAGCGGGTGGCGGCGTACGACTTCGGGCCTGGGCATCCGCTGACCCCGCTGCGCGTGCAGCTCGCAATGCGACTGGTGCAGGAGTTCGGCCTGCTCGACCAGCCGAACGTGACGGTTGTCGGGCGGGTGGATCCGGCGTCGGAGGAGGACCTGCTGCGCGTGCATGATGCGGACTTCCTCGATGCGGTGCGCGCGGCGTCCGGGCCGCGCAGTGATGACGGGTCGTCGGGGGCCGATCTCGCGCGTGGGCTGGGCACGGCGGATGTGCCGATCTTCCCCGGCATGCACGATGCGGCGGCGAGGGTGTGCGGGGCGACCCTGGCCGCCGCTCGCGCGGTGCACACCGGTGCGGCGCAGCATGCCGTCAATCTCGGCGGGGGACTGCATCACGCCATGCGCGGTCGGGCGGGCGGATTCTGCGTCTACAACGACATCGCGGTGGCCATCGGCTGGCTCCTCGATCAAGGCATCGACCGCATCGCCTACATCGACATCGACGTCCACCACGGAGATGGCGTCCAGTCGATCTTCTATGACGATCCGCGCGTGCTCACGATCTCGCTGCATGAGGACCCGCGAATTCTCTACCCGGGCACCGGTTTCCCGCATGAGACCGGTGGCCCGCATGCGCCCGGTTCGGCGGTCAACGTCGCCCTGCCGCGCGGGACCAACGACCAGGGTTGGCTGCGCGCCTTCCACGCGGTCGTGCCGGAACTGCTTGAGGATTTCGCCCCGCAGATCATCGTCAGTCAGCAGGGGTGTGACTCGCATGCCGCTGATCCGCTCGCGACCATGCGACTGTCGATCGATGGGCAGCGGATGGCCTACGAGGCGATCCATCGCTGGGCCCATCGCTATGCCGACGGTCGCTGGGTGGCGGTGGGAGGTGGTGGGTACGCCGCCGTCGAGGTCGTGCCGCGCACGTGGACCCACCTCGTGGCAGAGGCGATCGGCCACCCGATCGATCCGGAGAGCGAACTCCCAGTCGCCTATCGCGACCATGTGCGCGAGGTGACGGGGGAGATGTCACCTCGACGCATGACGGATGGCAGCAATCCGTGGATCAAGCCGATGGAACTCGGCTTCGATCCGAGGGATCCGATTGATGCGGTCATTCTGGCGACGCGCACGGCGGTGTTCCCGATGCGCGGAATGGCGGTCGATCCGCCCGGAACCTTCTAGGGACATCGGAATGGGGTATCCCGTGTACCGAGAGTCACAGGAGCCACTAGAGTCTGCGCTGCACCTGGGTCGGTCTCGCCGGAGGGGAAGCCGGCGCGACCCAGGTGTTGAGAGGTCGGTGCCGCAATGTCCATCCAGCCCGGTTCGTCGTCAGATCGCCCGCTAGCGCAGGTGAAGTTCCTGACGGTCGCCGAGGTGGCCTCGCTCATGCGAGTGTCCAAGATGACCGTCTATCGGCTCGTGCACGGTGGCGAGCTGCCGGCGGTGCGTGTCGGACGCTCGTTCCGCGTGCCGGAGCAGGCGGTGCACGAATACCTGCGCGACGCCTACATCGAGACCGCCTGAGCGAGTCCGGTAGGGTCAAGGTCAGCAGAATGCCGGGCCCGGAGCAGGGCCGGTCAGGTCCTAGCCAGTGAGGGTGTTCCATGGGCTCAGTCATCAAGAAGCGTCGCAAGCGCATGGCGAAGAAGAAGCACCGCAAGCTGCTGAAGA
>CAZLHZ010000029.1:0-5846 GCA_964559285.1 uncultured Actinomycetes bacterium
CGCACCATTCAGGTGCTCTCACGTCGCACGAAGAACAATCCTGTCCTCATCGGTGAGCCCGGGGTTGGCAAGACTGCGGTCGTAGAGGGTCTGGCCCGTCGAATCATTGAGGGCGATGTTCCGACCTCCCTGCAGGGCAAGACCCTCTACTCTCTCGATCTCGCAGCCATGGTCGCGGGCGCAAAGTATCGCGGCGAGTTCGAGGAGCGACTCAAGGCTGTGCTCGATGAGATTCGCTCCAGCGATGGTCAGATCATCACCTTCATCGACGAGCTCCACACCGTGGTGGGTGCAGGTGCTGGTGGAGATTCGGCGATGGACGCCGGCAACATGCTCAAGCCGATGCTGGCACGCGGTGAGCTGCGGATGATCGGCGCGACGACGCTGGATGAGTATCGCGAGCGGATCGAGAAGGATCCCGCGCTTGAGCGCCGCTTCCAGCAGGTCCTCGTGGAGCAGCCAACGGTCGAGGACACCATTGCCATCCTCCGCGGCATCAAGGAGAAGTACGAGGCCCACCACAAGGTGGCGATCTCCGACGCCGCTCTCGTCGCTGCAGCAACTCTCTCGGACCGCTACATCACCTCGCGCTTTCTGCCGGACAAGGCCATCGACCTCATGGATGAGTCGGCGGCCCGGCTGCGCATGGAGATCGACTCCTCGCCGGTTGAGATCGACGTGCTGCAGCGTCAGGTGGATCGGCTGCGCATGGAGGAGTTCGCTGTTGCGAAGGAGACCGATGAGGCGTCGCTGGAACGCCTCAGTCGACTGCGCACCGAGATCGCCGACAAAGACGAGGAGCTGCGTGGGCTCCGCAAGCGGTGGGAGTCGGAGAAGTTGGGCCTCGACCGCATTGGTGAGATCAAGGTTCTCATCGATGATCTACGCGCGGTGGCCGAGCGAGCGCAACGAGATGGGGATTTCGAGCAGGCCAGTCGGATCATGTACGCCGAGATCCCGACCTTCGAAGCCGAGTTGCAGCGCCTCACCTCGGAGACGACGACCCGGTCTGCATCTTCCATGGTCAAGGAGGAGGTCACGTCAGACGACATCGCCGACGTCGTCGCGGCCTGGACCGGAATTCCCGCGGGACGACTTCTCGAAGGTGAGTCAGCCAAGTTGCTGCGCATGGAGGAGGAGCTTGGACGCCGGGTCATCGGACAGCGCGAGGCCGTGCGCGAGGTGAGCGATGCGGTGCGGCGCGCACGAGCTGGCATCTCTGACCCCGACCGGCCCACGGGATCGTTCATGTTCCTTGGACCCACCGGTGTCGGCAAAACCGAGTTGGCCAAAGCGGTCGCTGAGTTCCTCTTCGACGATGAACGGGCGATGATCCGAATCGACATGAGCGAATACTCCGAGAAGCACTCGGTGTCACGTCTGGTGGGCGCACCTCCAGGCTATGTCGGCTTCGAGGAGGGTGGACAGCTCACCGAGGCCGTCCGGCGTCGCCCCTATGCCGTCGTCCTGCTTGACGAGGTGGAGAAGGCGCACCCGGAGGTGTTCGACATCCTGCTGCAGGTACTCGATGACGGACGGCTGACCGATGGTCAGGGCCGCACGGTGGACTTCCGCAATGTCATCCTCATCCTCACCTCGAACCTCGGGTCACAGTTCCTCGTCGATCTGGCAGCCACTTTTGAAGAGCGACGCGAACAGGTGCTGGCGACGGTGAGACAGTCCTTCCGTCCGGAGTTCCTCAACCGCCTTGATGCGCTCGTCGTCTTCGAGCCCCTCTCCCGTGAGGATCTGGCCGCAATCGCACGCATCCAGCTCGATCAGGTGCGGTCCCGCCTTGAGGACCGACGCATCGCACTCCAGGTGGACACAGCCGCCGAACGGTGGCTGGTGGACCGCGGCTTCGACCCGATCTACGGTGCCCGCCCGCTGCGACGTCTCGTCCAGACCGCGGTCGGCGATCCGCTCGCGCGGCTCATCCTGTCGGCGGCAGTCTCGGCCGGCGGTGCCGTTCGAGTGAGTGTGCAGCCGGACGGTGATGGTTTGGTCGTCACGCCCGCGTAGCGGCTCGCTGAGGTGGGCGGGATCGAGCACGTGGGTTCCGTCCCCCTTGTGGTTTCCCGGACGGCGAGCTCGTCGAGACATTAGGGTCCCGCCCCCGAACGGAACATCACCGTCCTGGGGGACTCATGGGCATGACCCGCCCTGCCGGCGTTGCGACTCTGGCCGCCGCCCGCATCCGGCTCGTCGGCATCTCCACCACACTCATCGTGGCCCTCACCGCGAGCGGAGCCATGGCTGCTCCCCACGACCGTGTTGCTCCACGCTCTCCCGCCGGCGATGAGCCAGCCATCTCCGACATCGTTCTCGATGGTGCCTTGCGTGCGGGCCAGGGTTTCCTGCAGATCCTGCGCGCCGACATCACGGGAGCCATCCCGCAGGGCACAGTGGCGGTGGTCGAGCCCTTCCTCGAGTCCAACCCTGGATCGATCCGGGTGAGCCGTCTGGAGGTGTCCGACGACGGACACCTCACCGGCATCGTGCGCCAGGCCTCAGCGCCGGGGACCTACTTCCTCACCATGTGCCTCGTCCCGAAACTCACCTCAACATGCGCTGCAGCATTTGCCAGTCGCGTGTTCTCAATCGACGTCGCAGGTGAGCCCGCCCAGCTGCAGCTCGATCCGCGTGATCGGCGCGTCGATGCCGGTGAAGCAGCGCAGGTCACCCTCCGAGTCCTCGACAGTGCAGGTGGCGTGACGCAGCTGTCCACGGAGGAGTCCCTTGAGCTTGAGGCACATGCCGTTCGCGGCTCTGTCGGGGTGGCGGGCCTGGCAGAGGCGATCGACCGGATCCGCGACGGACTTGAAGCCGCGATCGAGGTCACGGTCACGTGGCCGGATGATCGAGCCACCCTCACGCTGTCGGCCATCGGTGTCGATGCCGCCCCCGACAGCGCCGTGCTCATCTCGCGCTCGGTTCCCGGACAGGTTGTCGTTGTTCCTGATGCCTCGGTGCTTCTCGCCGCCACTAGCGCCACCGCAATCGTGCGGGGTCGAGTCGTCAACGCCCAGGGTGAAGCCATCCCCGGTGTCACGGTCAGCGGCACCGTCACCGGTGCGACCAGCACGACCACAAGCACCGATATCACTGGTGAATCGGGGAGGTTCCGACTTGACTACACCACGGCGAGCGCCAGCACCGGCAGCCGTGACTCGATCGACATCACGGCCGACGCCGGCGCCGGCGGCGTGGGAACGGCAGACATCGAGGTCGTGCTGTCATCGAATGGGCGTACCCCCATCAGCGATCTGCGATTCAACGGGTTCCCCGCCGAGTTGATGAAGGATCCGGTCGCCGTGGTCTATGACGGCTTTGCAATCGGCGACGTGGATGCCCTCCGCGTGACAATCCTTTGTGAGGTGCCCGGCAGCGAAGTCATCGTCCGGTCAACTCGTGGTTGGCTCACCCAGACGGATGGTGCTCCCTGGAACAGCGGCCGTCGCCAGATCTCCGTCACGAGCGATCCGGTGAGCGGCTTGGCGCAGGCCTACCTCTTCGCGAAGACTCCGGGCGATGTCGATGTGGCTGTGATCGGTGCTGACTCGCTCACCGGCGAGGCAACGTTCCGCACCCGTCCGGCCGCCGCTCGAGATCTTCACCTGACAGCAAGCACAACGCAGATGCGCACTGGTCAGCGCGTGCGCCTCGTGACCACTGTCACCGATGTGTTCGGCACACCGGTCCCGGAGGCAGCCGTCGATCTTGCGGTCTCCGGGGTCGGAGCTTTTGACACCGGCACTCGTCGCGTCACGATGATGACCGATGTCGCTGGTCGGATCACCATCTATGCAAGTGCTCCTACGGCTGGAACGATGACGATCACTGCTACGGGACGTGGGGCGCAGTGTGTTCGCGGTGAAAACCAGTACCTGTGCGCCCGCGATCAACCAGCCCCCGGGTTCACAGCAGCAAGCGGCCCCACCTCGGCACGCATCACGGTGACTGCCTTCCGCCCGACTGTGCGGCTTCTGGCACCACCGATGAATCAGCGCGTCTCCTACAACGAGTGGGTGCGTGTGCGGGCTACCACCACCGATATCCGGCCGGGCACGCGGGCCCAACTGCGTAGCGGATCGCGGGTTCTCACCAGTGCCAAGGTCTCCATCAGCGGTCGTATCGACTTCCCGCCGGTCCATGCGCAGGGCAGGGGCACATTTACAGTCGCCGTGGGGGGTGTCAAGGCGGCAGCGCAGGTGTCCGTGGTGGATTACGGCATCACATCTGTACGCCGATCCCCGAACTCCCTCGTCATCGGAGTCGTGACGGGAGTCTGGAAGCCGGGAACCCGGATCGTGCTCACCCGAAACGGTTCACCGGTCTCGACCCAGCGTGTCGTGGCTCGGAGTCGACCGATGTCCTTCACGGTGCCACTGCTGCGGGGCAACTACCAGGTCCGGGTGACCTCGCGCTTCGGCCCGGTCCTCGGACGTGCCTCCCGCTTCGTTCCTTGACCCGCAATGGTCATGCGCGATCGGCCAGCGGAGCAAGCCGCGTCAGGGCCTCCGTTAGGACCGCTGGCTGCTTGCAGAAGGCCCACCGCACGTAACCCGCGCGCTCACCCGGATCGTCGCAGAAGGCCTGATGGGGAATGGCGACCACGCGGCACCGCTCCACGGCGTCGCGGCAGAACTCCAGGCCATCGGCGTACCCCAGCGGACGCACATCAGTGGTGAGGAAGTAGGTCCCCTCGCTGGGGACGATGCCGAAGCCGAGGTCGGCAAGCCCGCCCGTGAGCTGATCGCGTTGATCCTGCATCTGCCGGGCGAGTCCGGTGAAGTAGTCATCGGGCAGCCGGAGCCCGTCGGCTATCGCCCACTGGAAAGGACCGCCGGAGACGAAGGACAGGTGTTGACGCACAGCGCGCACTGCCCCAATGAGGTCAGCAGGTCCGGTCGCCCACCCGACCTTCCACCCGGTGAAGGAGAAGCACTTGCCACCCGAGCCGACAGTGATGGTGCGCTCGGCCATGCCGGGCAGTGAGGCGACGCTGATGTGCTCGCGGCCGTCGAAGACGAGATGCTCATAGACCTCGTCAGACAGGACGATGAGGTCGTGCTTGGCAGCAACGTCGGCGATCACCTGCAGTTCCTCGCGGGTGAAGACGATACCGGTGGGATTGTGTGGCGAGTTGATGAGCAGCACCCGGGTGCGCGGTGTCACCGCGGCGCGCAGGGCCTCGACATCCGGACGGTAGGTCGGCGGCACCATCGGCACGGCAACCCGCCGTGCCCCGGCGAGATTGATCCCGGCGGCATAGAGGTCGAACCACGGCTCGAAGACGATGACCTCGTCGCCCGGCTCGACCAGGGCCAGAAGAGCGGCTTGCAAGACCTCGGATGCTCCGGTGGCAACGACAACGTCGCTCTGCCAATCGACGTCGACCCCGTAGAAGCGCTGCTGATGGTCAGCGATCGCGCGACGCAGTTCAGGAAGGCAGGCGGGTACTGATTGCCTCGCCCTTCACGGATCGCCGCAATTGCGGCCTCCTTGAGCACCTCGGGGCCGTCCGTGTGTGGGAAGCCCTGGCCGAGGTTGATGGCTCCGACCTGCACAGCCAGAGCGGACATCTCACCGAAGATCGAGTAGACGTTCTCGGCCATCCGAGGGACCAGCGGGGGCTGTCGGCGCGTCATGGCCGACAGACTACGACCGAGGACTGCTGCAGAGGGCTCAGGTGATCGTCACTGGAAGCACACCTGAGGGCAGTGTCGTCCAGCGCTGACCACCTGACGTATAGGTCGAGGTTGCCGTGCAGGTGTAAGCCCCCTTGCTGGTGAAGGCCAGGATGGCTTTGCAGACCGGGTTCTTGGCGGGCTCGCCGTCGTCGC